>JADYYN010000166.1 GCA_020853635.1 Gemmatimonadaceae bacterium | reverse complement strand
GGCCGCTCAGCGCGCGCGTGCGGATGGCCGCCACGACCGTGCCGCAGGCCCACGACGGAACGATGTGCAATGGCCGCTTCGAATGTCAACCAGCGACCGTTTGCCGGATCTCCACCACGTCCGACGACTCTACCGCCTCCGCAGGAATGTTCGACATGACGCCTGTCATACCGGGCCTGATTCCGGCCCATTTCGTCCACTATTGGTCTCGTCGGCCCACACGGGAGTTGCCCGGACGCACCCGGCGGTGGCCGAAGCTCATGAGGACCTGGGGCGGGCCGTGCGAACGGCCAGCCCCTCTCCGTGCGGGAGATCGCGCGGATCAGATTGGCAACTTCCATCGTTCGACGGTGACGAACTGGTACACGCAGACCGCGATGGTCTATGATCGGCGCGCGCCTGGAGGAGGTCGCACATGCGCACGCATGCCACGCTGTCACGCACGGCATCGAGACCGCCGCCCTGGCCCACGGGCGGAATCATCCACAGCACATGACCCAGGCCCGCGTCTCCACCTACTGCGCGCTGTGTATCTCGCGATGTGGCTGCACCGCCATCGTCGACGAGGGGCGCCTGTTGCGGGTAGAACCCGATCCGCAGCACCCGACCGGCAGCGCTATTTGCATCAAGGCCAAGACGGCGCCGGAGTTCGTCCATCACCCGGACCGGCTCACGACGCCACTCCTGCGCAGCCGGCCGAAGGGTGACCGGGATCCGGGGTTTCGACCGATCGGGTGGGAAGACGCGCTGACGCTCATCGCCGCCAAGCTCCAGGCGCTGTCGCGAGACCACGGCCCCCAGTCGGTGGCGTTCGCCATCACCACCCCGAGCGGGACCGCCGTCGCCGACAGCTTTGGATGGATCCATCGTCTCGCCCACGCGTTCGGCTCCCCGAACCTCGTCTTCGCCACCGAGAACTGCAACTGGCACAAAGACTTCTCTCCGGCGCTCACTTGGGGCGCAGGCATCGGTATGCCGGAGTTCGCGCGTACGCGCACCATCGTGCTCTGGGGCTTCAATCCAACCGCGACCTGGCTCTCCCAGGTTCGGCTCGTGCGCGAAGCGCAACGTCGCGGCGCCAAGCTGGTGGTGATCGATCCTCGCCGGCAAGGGCTCGCCAGCCGCGCCGATCTCTGGCTCGCGCCGCGGCCCGGTACCGACGCGGCGCTGGCACTCGGGCTCGCACACCTCCTGCTCGAGCGTGGAGCCGTCGACCGGGAGTTCTTGCGCCGCTACAGCGACGCCTGTTTTCTCGTGCGCGAGGACGGTGGCGCGCTGCTCACCGAGGCCGATGTGATGGCGGGCGGGCGCGTGGACCGCCCGCTGATCTGGGACGAAACGCTCGAGGCGCCAGTCGCCTACGATCCGCGCACGCGCGACTACGTCGCCGCCGCGACCAGGCCGGCGCTCACGGGGCGACACGAGATCGCGGGCCACGTCTGCCGCCCGGTGCTCGATGCGCTTCGCGAGCGGTGCGCGCAGTACCCGCCCGAGCGGGTCTCTGAAGTCACGGGTGTGTCCCGGGACGGATTTTCGCGCCTGGCGGAGTGGCTGGCCACAGAAAGGCCGGTCTCCTTCTTCACCTGGACCGGCACCGCGCAGCACTCCAACGCCACTCAGACCACACGCGCGATGAACGTCCTCTACGCGCTGCTGGGACACCTCGACGCGCCGGGAGGCAATGCCTGGTTCGGTCGCCCGCCGACGCGAGACATCGCCGGCTTCGAGTGGGTCAGCGAGGAGACGCGCGCGCGCACCCTCGGCCGGGCGGAGCGGCCGCTCGGCCCCTCTCAGTTCGGATGGATCACGACGCGCGACCTCTTTCGCGCGGTGGTCCACGACGATCCGTATCCAGTCAAAGCGCTGGTCTCCTTTGGCGGCAACTTCGCCTTGACCAAGCCGGCGACGCGCGATGCCCGCCAGGCGCTGCAGCAGCTCGACTTCTTCGTCATGACCGAGCTCTTCCTCACCCACACCACGCGCGACGCCGATCTGGTCCTGCCGGTCGCATCGTGTTGGGAACGCGAGGGGCTGCAGGCGGGGTTCATGATCAGCGAAGAGGCGGAGCGCTGGGTGCAGCTGCGGCCGGCGGCCGTCCCGCCTCGCGGCGAGAGCCGGTCCGATACCTCCATCGTATTCGCGCTCGCGGATCGACTCGGTCTCGGCGACCGTTTCTTCGACGGCGACGAAGAAGCGGGGTTGCGCCACGTCCTCGAGCCAACCGGACTGACGCCGGCGGTGTTGCGCGCGAATCGTCGCGGAGTCTCGACGGATGCGGCGAGCAGGCGCCGAAAGTACGAGACGAGCGGATTTGCGACACCGAGCGGGCGCCTCGAGCTCAACTGCCAGCGGCTCCTCGAAATCGGCGACGATCCCCTCCCGGCATATTGCATGCCGATGATGAGTCCGGAAGCGCGCCCGGACCTCGCGCGCGAATATCCCTTGCGGTTGACGTGTGCGAAGTGGCCCCAGTTCTGCCACAGCCAGCAACGCCAGCAGTCCTCGCTCCGACGCGCAGCGTCCGAACCGCTGGTGGAGATTCATCCCGATGCCGCCGTCGCGCGCGCGATCGGTGAGGGCGATGCGGTCGAAGTGCGAACCCCCCACGGCCGATTCATTGGACGGGCCCGCCTCACGTCGAGTGTGTCGGTCGAGATGGTGTGCGCGCAGTACGGATGGTGGCATCCGGAACTTCTCGAACGCAGCGACTCACTTGCCTACAGCTACAACGCCGCCATCGACGGCGAGATCTTCGACCCCCTCTCGGGATCGAACGAGCTGCGGGCGTACCTGTGCGAGGTGGAGCGGCAGCCCTGACTCGCGGCCGCCGTGCCCCGAACTATTGTGATACCGGCCGCATGGCGGCCGTCATGGAGCCGCGTGAGCACGTCATCGACTGCATCCTCGAGCAACACCACGCGTGCATCCGGAGCGCGCTGCCGATCGCCGACGGGTGGGAGCCGCTCGGCTCTCGTGCGCCCTGTGCTCGTCATGGAGGCCGAGCACGAAGAAGCGCAAGCGTTCTTGCCTGCGGCGTGGACGTCGACGCCAGAACGGCGTCCAACGCGCCAAACGATTACACAGCGCGCGCCAGCATCAGCACCGCGGTGGTCAGCATGGAGCTCCCAGGGACACCGCTTGACGGTTAGGGTGCGAGCGGGGCGATTGTCCACCCGGCCCCGTCGCGGCTGTACACGAACCGATCGTGCAGCCGATGCGGACCGGCCTGCCAGAACTCAATCGTTCTGGGCGTCACGCGAAAGCCGCCCCAGTATGACGGGATCGGAATCTCGCCTGCCCCGAACTTGCGCAGCATCTCCTCGAACTTCGCCTCGAGGAGCCGTCGCGCGTCGATGATGCGGCTCTGCGGAGGGACCCACGTCGCGCTCCGGCGCTCGCGCGGACGCGAGAAGAAGTCGCGCGCCACCTCGGTGAGCGCCACGCGCGTTGCCGTGCCGTTGACGATGACCTGGCGCTGCAGGGCGATCCACGGGAAGAG
>JADYYN010000165.1 GCA_020853635.1 Gemmatimonadaceae bacterium | reverse complement strand
GGGGGGCGCGGCCGGTGGCCGCGCCCCCCGCCCGTTTCTGGGAACAATTCCAGGTCCATCACCGGTTTACATTTTCGGTTGCATGTGACTTTCGTCACGTTGTGCTGGTTGTTACACTGCTATGTTGTTGGGCCGCTAGGACATGCAGGTGTTGGTGTAGTCCCCACCGTTCACTTTCCGGAGACTTATCATGAAGTCGTTGTATCTGCTTGGCACCGCTTTGGCGCTCGGCATCGCCACCCCTGTGATGGCACAGGAAGAGGGGGCGATCGACCTTGGTGCTTACGTGCGCGCCACGATGGCCGACGACCAGCTCACCGATGAGATGCCCCTCGGCCTCGGTGGCCGCCTCGGCATCTTCCTCAAGCGCGGCTTCGCGCTCGAGCTCGAGCTCTCGCAGAACGAGACCAAGAAGGAAGCGTACACGCTCATGCGCCCGTTCTCGGCGCGCCTGGCGTACCACTACAATGTGACCGACAACTGGTCGGCGATCGCGGGTGCCGGCTGGACGCGGAACTGGATCGACCCGCAGGGTCCGGGAGAGCTGTGGGCTGATGACGGCCCGAGCTTCCTGCTCGGTGTGCAGCGTCGGATGACGGAGCGCATGTCGCTTCGCGTCGACGGTGTGTACGAGCACCATCGCTCGCCGATCTTCCAGACGCAGACCAATGACATCGCGATGTCACACTTCGCGCTGCAGGCGGGCCTGGCGTGGCGCTTCAAGGAGACCCGTGCGCCGAAGGACAGCGACAAGGACGGCGTGGCGGATGCGCTCGACGCGTGCCCGGGCACTCTGGCTGGTGAGACCGTCGACGGCCGCGGCTGCGTGCCGCCGAAGGATGCCGACAACGACGGCGTGATCGATGCCAATGATGCCTGCGCGAACACCCCGGCTGGCACGCGTGTCGACGCCCGTGGTTGCGCGGTGCCGATGGACTCGGACCGTGACGGCGTGATGGACAACGCGGACCGCTGCGCGAACACCCCGGCCGGCACCCGCGTCGATGCGAACGGCTGCCCGGTGCCGGTGGATTCGGACGGCGACGGCGTGATGGACAACAACGATCGCTGCGCGAACACCCCGGCCGGCACGCGGGTCGATGGCAACGGTTGCCCGGTGCCGGTGGACTCTGACGGTGACGGCGTGATGGACAACGTCGACGCCTGCGCGAACACCGCCCGCGGAACGCCGGTCGACGCGCGCGGCTGCGCCCGGATCTTCGAGGAAGGCAAGGCGAATATCGTGCTTGAGGGCGTCACCTTCGCGACCGGCAGCGCGGTGCTGACCGCCGAAGCCAAGATGGTGCTCGACAAGATGGCGGACCTGCTGAACGGTGCGCCGGACGTCAACGTCGAAGTGCAGGGTCACACGGACAACACGGGCTCGGCCGCGGCGAACACCCGGCTGAGCGGTGCCCGTGCCGAGTCGGTGCGCGCCTACCTCGAGTCGAAGGGTGTGTCGGGCTCGCGTCTGAGCGCGAAGGGCTACGGCCCGACCGTGCCGGCGGCACCGAACACGACGGCGGCTGGGCGAGCCCAGAACCGTCGCGTGGAACTGAAGAAGACCAACTGAGTCAACCGGGTCCCGGGGCGGCGAAACGCCGGCCCCGAGGATCAGGGCCAGCAGGAGCAGCGGGGGTGTCACCTAAGCGGTGGCGCCCCCGCGTGCGTAGGCGGGGTACCCTCGCTCCCTGCGAAAAAGTCCGGGAAATCGGTGGCAATCCCCGACTTAAGGGGTATATTCGCCGGATTGTCCGCAGGTCGTAGCACCCAGTTCCCCCAAACCCAGGTTCCCCCCGAATGGCCGAAAACAAGGAAGAATGGGGCTCAAAGCTCGGCGTGATCCTCGCCGTGGCGGGCTCCGCGGTCGGACTGGGCAACTTCCTCCGATTCCCGGGCCAAGCGGCCGCGAACGGTGGTGGTGCCTTCCTCATCCCTTACTTCTGCGCGCTCTTCCTGCTCGGCATCCCGATCGGGTGGGCTGAGTGGACGATGGGGCGGTACGGCGGGAAGAAGGGGCTCCACGGCGCGCCGATGATCATGGGCGCGATCGGCAAGGGGAGCCTCGCTCGGTATCTCGGCGTGCTCGGCGTGTTGATCCCGCTCGGCGTGTCGACGTACTACGTGTTCATCGAGACCTGGACGTTCGCGTACTTCATCAAGTACCTGACCGGCGGGATCGGGATCGACGCCACGGCGACGATCGCCGAGCAGACGGCGCAGTCGGGGTCGTTCTACTCGATGGTGACCGGTGCGGACGGCGACGGCTCACTCTTCACCGGTGACTCCAAGTTCACGGTGATCAGTTGGGTGATCGTGTTCGCGATCAACATCTTCTTCGTGTTCCGCGGGCTTTCGAAGGGCATCGAGAAGTTCGTCTCGTTCGCGATGCCGGTGATGGCGGTGTGCGCGTTGGTCGTGCTGATCCGCGTGCTCACGCTCGGCACCCCGGACCCGGCGATCCCTGAGCAGAACGTGATCAACGGGCTCGGCTACATGTGGAATCCGGACTTCTCGGCGCTCACGAACTTCCGCACGTGGCTGGCGGCGGCGGGGCAGATCTTCTTCTCGCTCTCCGTGGGCTTCGGCGTGATCATCAACTACGCGTCGTACATGAAGCGGAAGGATGACGTGGCGCTGTCCGGGTTGACCGCGAGTGCGACGAACGAACTGTTCGAGGTGGGTTTCGGCGGCATGATCACGCTGACGGCGGCGTTCGTGTTCCTCGGCCTGAGTGGTACGGCGGGTGCCGTGGCGACGGGGTCGTTCGGCCTCGGGTTCAACACGTTGCCGGTCGTGTTCGCGCAGATGGGTGCCTTTGAGAACGTCATCGGCGCGCTGTGGTTCTTCATGCTGTGGCTGGCGGCGATCACGAGCTCGCTGTCGATGTACGCTCCGGCCGTGGCGCATCTGAAGGAAGCGACGAACTGGACGCACACCAAGTCGACGGCGACGATCGCGATGATCGGGACCATCGGCGCGGTGCTGACGTTGTGGTTCACCGCCGGTGGTGCATTCTGGAGCACGGTGGACTTCTGGGTCGGGACGTACCTGATCTTCGTGCTCGCGATGGTGCAGATCATCTACTTCGGTTGGGTGTTCGGCATCGAACGTGGATGGAGGGAGCTGCATCAGGGTGCCTCGATCCAGGTGCCGACGATCTTCAAGGTGATCATGAAGTACATCGCGCCGGCCTACCTGATCATCGTCTTCGTCGGGTTCACCGTGCAGAGTCTTCAGGCCGAGCTCGAGCGGTCGTGGGCGACGACGGGCGCGCGCGTGGCGATGCTGACGATCGCCGCGATCCTGGTCTACCTCGTCGTCGTCACCATGATGGGCGAGAAGCGACTCCGCGCCGCTGGCGTGGACATCGACGACAACAAGCCGGAGGATTGAGCGATGACGACTCTCGGATGGATTTTCATGGCGCTCTCGCTCACGATGGTCTGGGGCGGCGCGTTCTGGTGCTATCGGCAGGTGCTCAAGACGCCGGCGGAAGAGAAGGTGCCGGTGGGTTTCGGTCCGTGAGCTGAATCCGTGGTACGGTACGAAAGCGGGGCGCATCCAGTCGGATGCGCCCCGCTTCTTTGTCTCGCCGTCGATGTGGAGTCGCCTGCTACTTCGGCGATTCGAGGCGGAGCAAACGTTCGCGCGTCTCGCGGCGCGCCGCTGGCTCTGGCGAGCCGGGCTGCAGCGGAGAGCGTGAGAGCTGACGCCGGTAGATCTCCGCCGCACGTTCCCGCAGTCCGAGCCGTTCGAGTGACTTCCCGCGTTCGAGGTCGGCGAACTGCCACTCGAACTGGCCCTCAAGCCCGAAATCCATCCGCGCCTCGATGCGGGCCCACTGTACTTCCGCGAGGGAGTCCTGCCCCGTGGCGGCCAGGGCACGCGCGTAGAGGATGCGCGTTTGGAGTGGGAGCGAGTCCAGTCGGATCGCTTCGCGCAGCGTGACGACCGCATCGACGCCACGACCGCGTTGCAACTGCAGCCCACCCTCGACCGCCTTGATCACCGAGTGTTCTGCGGCGAAGTCCGGACGGGCCGCGCTCCGCATCCGCGCCAGGAGTCGCTCGGTCGTGGCGAGGTCACCCGCCTTGAGGTGCGCGTGCGCGACGAAGGCCACCGCACGCGGCTCGATCGGTTCGCGCAACGCGGTGGCCGCCGCGCGGGCGAGCGGAGCCTTGGCGGCTGCGCGGTCACCCACCGCGAGCAGGACCTCCGCGGTGAGCGCATCGTTCCGCAATGCCGACGTCTGCTCCTTGCCCCGCACGCTGATCTCCGCGGCCTCGGTGAAGCGCGTCGCCGCGCGATCCCAATGGCCACGCATCGCATCGAGGAAGGCGTTGGAGCGCAAGCCACGTGCGCGATCGTTGGGTTCACGCTCGCTCATGCGATCGTAGACCGCCGCCGCAGAATCCGGCATCCCCGCGCCGATGAGCGCGGTGCCGTACTGGTGATTGTAGAAGACGCTGTACACCAAGTCGGGGTTCTGCGCGAACGCACTCTCGTAGTACGTGCGTGCCGAGTCGAAGTGCGCGGTCTCGCTGGCGACGCGTGCGTCGCCGAACCAGGTGTTCCCGACGTTCAGGAGGTTCGTCGCGCTCAGCGGCGCGATGGTCGCGGCGCGCGCGAACGCGTCGCGCGCGGCCTTCGGTTGTTGCGCCGAGGAGAGATAGAAGCCCAATCGTGTCCATGAGTTCACGTCACGCGGGCGCAGTTCGGCGAGTTGGCGGCTCAACACCACCGCGTCGCCCATACTGCCTCGTCCGTAGGCGGCCATGACCTTGATCCGGAGCGCCTCGTGCAGCGGATGCCTCTCCGACAACTTGAGCGCGCGCGAGAAATGGTAGCTCGCCTTCGGGACATTGTTGTTGCTGTTGTAGAGCTGGCCGAGGTACGCGTGCGCGGCGGCGAAGTTCGAATCGAGTTGCACGGCGCGCAGCAGGAGGCCGAACGTGACGCCGCTCACCGCGCGATACTCGGCATCCATGGCCTGCGCGTAGGCGGCCAGCGCGGGGAGCGATGCGGTGGTGACCTCCGGAAGCGCTCGCGCGCTATCGACCTCGGCTGCGGCGTCGCCGAGGTCACGGCGCATCTGTGCGGCGAGGCGGTCGATCATCGGCAGGACATCGGCATCGGACGCGACCGTGAAGGTGCGCGTGCGGACGACGCGGCCACTCTGCGCTTCGATGATCCGTGAGATGAGCTGACGGCTACTGCCGAGTTCGATGATCTCGCCGGCGAGCACGATGCGCACGCCATCGCGGATCGCCACCTCGCGCGCGAGTTCCACGCCGAGCCGCTGCAGCGTGTCCGGCAGTTCCATGCGTCGGAGGACGTTCGCGACGCGGATCCGCGGCAAGGGCACGACATTGGCCGACTGAAGCAGCGCGGCCGTCACGGCGGTGCCGACCGTGCGCGAGAGGAGCGAGTCCGAGGTGCGATTCTCGAACTCGGCGATGAGGACGAACTCGCCGTCGCCGAGTCGCGCACTGCTGCGAGTGGTCCATGCGACGATGGCGATGAGCGCCGCGACGGCGAGTCCACCGAGCACGAACGCGCGGCGCGACTGTGGCGCACGACCCGCTTCGGCGACGGCCGCGACTGACGACGGTGTGCGCGTGTGCTGCGCCACGCTCGACAATGTGACCGGTCCACTCACCCGCGCCGTGGTCCCACCGCTGTCGCGGCGCGGCTCGGGCGGCATCTTCCTGATGGCTTCCGCGCGCTGCAGCACAGATGCATCGGGCTCGGCTTCGAGTTCCGCGCGCACTCGGTTGGCATACTGCTCCGCGCTGCGCACGGCCGACGTACGATCACCGCTCCGCACGTACGCGTCCATGAGACGGAGGACGAGCTTGGTGTTGTGCGGGTCGAGCGCGACGGCGCGGGCCCAGGCGAACGACGCCTCTTGTGGAGAGTCTTTGCTCGCCGTCTCAGCGACGCGGATGGCGGCTTGGCGCGCGGCGGTCTCGCGGCGATCACGCTCCGTGTCGGCCCATTGCGAGAACTCCTGGCTCTCGGCGAGATGGAATCCGTCGAGGAACGGCCCGGCGTAGAGCGCGACGGCGTCGGCATCCCGACGCTCGGTCAGCGCGATGTCGAACGCGACGACGTCGGCCGTGCACTGCGCAGGGTCGAGCCGGAGGGTGCTCGTGCCCTCGATGAGGTCGACGCCGAGTTCCGTGCGGAGCGAGTAGAGCAGTTGCGAGAGGTTCCGGCGGGCGCGGTCATCGTCGGCGTCCGGCCAGAGGCGCGCCACGAGCTTATCGCGGGTGATACCGGCGGTACCAGCCGCCGCGATTGACGCGAGCATCGCGACGCGGCGAGGCCCCGGGTTCGGCAGGATCCCCGTCGGTCCTTCAAGGTGCGGTGTGCCGTAGAGCCTGAGCGTGAGCATTTCGCGCGTGGTCCGGTGGGGGCGGCCGAATGCGTCGGGGCGGTAAGTCGTTGATCAGCAACGCTCTCCCGGGATGATACTGAAATGAGAGTGACCTGAGAAGGTGCGACTAGGTTCGCCGCCGTTGAAGCAGTCGGCCGAAGGGCTGACACGCGTCGGACCCCCACCTCGAGGCACCACTGCGCCGACCCCATCGCGCATTCGGCTGGACCTGGCTCCCCGCGCTTGTCGCGGCGGGGCTCGTCGCCGTCTCCGGGCGGGCGGCGGCCCAGTCTCCGGACTGGTCGGCCATCCTGACGATCGCCCCGAACCCCAGTCCGTACCTGGCGGACTGGGAGCGGGTGCCGTCGACGGCGCTTCTGAGCCTGACCTACACCGGCGCGTCCGCGAGCGACTTCCGTGTCAGGGTCTCGCTGACAAGCACTGAACGAGGATTGATCGGGACCACCGAAAGCCCCGTGGTCACGCTGGCCGGTGGACCGAGCTCCTTCCTATATAACGTGCGAGACGCGGTGTTCGAGTGGACGACCGTGTCGCGGAACAGCGCCGTCACGGACGGCGCCATCAAGACCGGTCAGATCCCCGAAGGCACGTACCGCGCCTGCGCCCGTGTGTTCGTCGGCACGGCGACCACGCCGGTGACGGAGGCCTGCGCCGACTTCTCGATCCTGCAGCCGGATCCGCCGCAGTTGCTGGCGCCATCCAACTAACAGGTCGTGTTCTCCACCATGCCGTTCTTCCAGTGGACTCCGGTGCTCACACCGCCGAGCGTCCCGGTGCAGTACGAGCTCACCGTGGTGGAGCTGCTGGGGAATCAGGTGCCGCGCGCGGCACTCGAGGCGAACATCCCGGTGTTGCGCACAACGGCGAGCACGCCGTTCCTGATCTATCCGATCGACGCGCTGCCGCTGGAGCGCACCAAGCGCTACGCCTGGCGGGTGCGCGCGGTAGATGACGAAGGACGTCAGCTGTTCCGTGATGGTGCGCAGAGCGAGATCTGGTCGTTCGAGATGTCGGACGACCTGCTGCGACCGGTGGGGAAGGTCGGCGATCTGCCCGACACGCTCGTGCTCATGCCGGGTGTGGCGCAGTTGGTCGGGGTGCGCGGCACGAAGATCTCGCGCACCGAGACCGAGATCGAGATGACAGGGACCCTCGCGCTCGAGTTCCTCATGCCTGGCGCGCCGAAGGGCCAGCGCGTGAGCGTGTCGGGCGTGCGCGCAGGGTTCCGGGGCGATGAGCTCTCGCTGCTTTCCGGACGTGTGCGGGCGAACGTCCCGCAGGAGTTGATTCCGGCCGAGTTGAAGGACTTCGTCGCATTCGGGCCGCTCGAGTTCGAGTCCACGACGGGCTTCCGCGCGACGGCGTCGCTCAAGCTGCCGGGTGCCCCGGCGGTCCCGATGAGCGGTGTGGTGCAACTGACGGCCGGCGGACTGTTCGGCCGCTTGGAGAGTGCGGCGGCAGGGGCGACACCGATCGCGCGCATCGGACGTGCACCGGTGCAATACGCGGCGACGAGTGCGCGATTGACATTGCCGAGTGGTCGTCTGGAGTTCGGCGGCCAAGTGAAGCTGTTCGAGCAGGAGGTCGGTTGTCCGGCGTCGGGCCCGATGGAGCAGGGCGTGGTGCGGCTCGGTGTCTACTGCGATCCGGATCGTGGATTGCGTCCGGATGCCGCCGCAACGAAGTCGATGCTCACGTTCGGGACGCTCACCGGATCGTTGGTCGCCGATTTCTCGACGGACACACTCGGCACCGACCTGAGAGCACCGACGGTCTTCAGCGTGCTGGGTGAAGGGGACCGTGCGTGCGCGGTGGAGTTCACGATGGTGTTCGCGCGCGACACCATCCGCAAGGAAGACGAGCAGTCGTCGTGCGAGACGGACGCGGATGCGATGGACTTCGGCTGGGTGACGTTCGGCTTCCGGCGGTTGCGGCTCGAGCGCTTGGAGTATGCGCCGGGCGGCACACTCTCGTGGCGTGCATTGGTCGATGCGAGCCCGACGTTGCGCGGCGCTCCGAACCTGCAGCTGCCGACCATCGTCGACGCGCGCTTCGAGTCGAACGGGATCGTGTTGCCGTCGACGGGGTCGGAGCAACCGAACACATCGACGTCCGGCTACGCCGAGCTCGATGGATTCGGGATCGTGCCGCGCACGATGGGGTTCCGCGGCGGCACGTTCACGTACGCCCGGTGGCTTGCCGGCGAGGATCCCGGGTTCGAGTGGGGCTCTGGGACGAGCTGGGTGCGCATGCCCAACGTGCCGCTCGATGTCTCGCCGTGTGTGAACGACATGCCGTCCGAGGTGGACTCGTTGATCATCAAGGGCGGCGTGCTCGATGCGCGGTTGATCGAACGCCGATGGGAGACGGGCTGCCGCCTGCAGACGACGCCGAAGTTCAGGGTTTCGCTCCGCTCGCTGGGTGGGCGACTCGCGGTCGCGCTCGACAGCGTGGCCCGCGCGACCGAGCTGCCGACGGTGACCGGTGGCGCGCAGCATCCGCTGCCGGACTGCGGGATCCCGATCATCGGCTGCATCGAGGCGCTCAACTTCGAGCCGTTGAACGGTGATCTGCGCATCACATCCAGCGGGATCCTCAAGGGCGTTGCCGACGGCTACAAGGCCTCGTGGAACGAATACGACCTCAAGGTGGCAAAGCTGCAGGTGGCGGGCGGACGCCTGATGCTCGGTGCGGACACAGCGGGCAAGCAGACGGTCGTCTACGATGGTGATGTGAAGGTGACGTTCGGCAAGCTTGAGGAGAAGAAGGAGGAGAAGAAGGAGGAGACGAAGACCGATACGTCGGCGGCCGGTTCGGCGGCGGGCGCGGCGGGCGCTGCGACGTCGGCGGCCGGTGGTCTCTTCGGCGGTGGCGACGTGGCGACCACGAGGGCGAAGATCGACCTCATCGCGCCCAAGCTGCTCGACGGCACGTTCGTGATGAAGGGTCCGTTCAAGATGCCGATCGGATTCGTGACGTTCGTGATCGCCGAGGCGACGCTCGACACCACCGGCATCACCGTAGACGGTCGGCAGCGTGTCGTCGTGAAGCACACCACCGCGACGGCGAAGTCGGGGGGCACGCGGACTCCACCGGACTCGACCTATCTCACGCGAGACGACACACTCGGCGTGACGTTCGCGAAGGTGCGGATCGATCCGGAGACCGGCGATGTGGCCGCGGGCACGATCTCGTTCGACGGTCGGCTTGCGCTCGAATCGTCGCCGCTCTCGGCCGCGATCGGCGTGGCCGCAGGTGCGATCGGCGGTGCGGTGAGCGGGGGCGGTCAGGGCGCGCTCGATGCCACGGGCAAGGCGGTGACGAGCACGAACGTGTTCGGCTTCACGCTAGTGGACGCGTTGGGTTCGTTCGATCCCACCGGCGTGACGGGCAACATCCGGTTCACCTTGCCGGGCTCGCTGACGATGGATGCGAACGGCATGCGCATCAACGGCACGGCCGGCGCGAACGTGGCGTTCGGGAACTCGCAGTTCGACGGCGCGTCGGTGGGATTCCTCGATGGATTCGCGATGCAACCCGCGCAGGGTCGCGTCACGGCGGGTCGTGCACAGATCCGCGTGAAGGACTATCCCATCGCCCATCTCGATGCGACGGGTTGGCACGTCTCGCTCGGGGAGTTGGTGCAGACCGTCATCCCCGACACGCTGTTCCTGCGGGACAAGTGGAGCGCGTACGTGGTGCTCCGTGATGCGAACAAGCAGTTGTTGGCGGAGGTGACCGAGACCGACGATGGCCCGCGGTTGCGCACGCGTCCGGGTACAGCACTGCGCATCGTGGTGCCGGCGCTGCAGGGCACCCGCGCGACCGCGCCCTCCGCGGAGATCGCGATGGACCTCACGTTGGAGCGGGGGACGTGGCGCCCGCTCGCCGGTGAGGTGCGCGCGTCGGCGAGTTCATTCAACTTCGGCGAAGGCGGCGCCACGGCGTTCCCGTTCCAGCTCGACTCGCTGGTCGTGCGGGCTGCGCGTACGGCAGAGCCGTCGGTGTCGATCACGGGTCGACTCGACGCGTGGCCGGACGTCGGTGCTCCGATGAAGCTGGCACTGAGCATAAGCAGCGGCGGCGAGCTGACGGCATCCGTCGACCAAGCGTTCAGCGATTCCCTTGCGCTGGTGCCGGGTGAGTCGCCGCTCAAGTTCGCGGTGGAGCGTCTGCGGTTCACCGCGCAGGGCAAGTTCGGTTCGAACTTCCAGTGGCGCGTGGAACTGCCGGGCCGATTGTCGTACCGCGATGCCGCCGCGAACACCACCACGCGGCTCGCGAGTGCGACGTTCCGTTTGTCGGCGACCGAGGCCGCCTTGGTCGATTTCGTCGCAGAAGACGCGCTCGCGTCGCTCAAGTTGCCGGGTGTCGATCTCCGGCTCGGGCGCGTGCGTGCCCCGACCTTCCGCTGGGACTTCGCGGCGCGGCGGTTCGACTTCGAGCTCCTGTTCGACTTGGGACTGATGATTCCCGCGCTCGACAGTCTCGAGTTGCCGGAGATCCGCGATGTCCGCGTGACGCCGCAAGGGCTGACCATCCCGTCGTTCGAGATGGCCGCGACGCCGGTGACGGCGGACGCGGACAATCCGTTCGTGTCGCCTTCACGTGAGTTGCGCGTCGGCGGCTTCAGCGTGAAGGCGCTCGCCTACCGCGTGAGCGAGTTCCGCTGGAGCTGGCTCGCGGGCGCGCCGCCGCCATCGTTGGACTTCGGGGTGGACCTCGAGTTCGGTGTGGAGGATCTGCCGTCGGGGGTGGAAGGTCAGGCGGCGCGTATCGCCTTGCGCGCACTCGACGTGGGCATCTCGGGCGGTCGATTCAGGGGGAGCTTCGAACGGATCGACATCCCGACGCCGATCCGCACGCCGGTGGCCGACATCCGCGGCGCGTTCGGGTCGTTCCGTGTGGCAGAAGGGGAAGTGCCCGACATCAGCATCGGTGTGCTGGCGGACCTTCGGCTCCCCGAGCTGTTGGCATGCCCGGACGCCGCCGCGCGTTCGGTCTCACTCGACTCGCCGCGCGACACGTTGTTCCTGGCGAGCACCGGGACGTTGCGTGGTGCGATCCGCGATATCATCCCGCGCTGTCCGATGGCGATGGGGCCGTTCGATCTGCAGTTCGGTGCGAGCACGGCGCGGTTCGGGTACAACGCCGTCACACAGGAGGTTGAGGCCACGCTCGATGCCTCGGCGACGCTGCGCGTGCCTGGGGATTCGCCGGGTGAAACGGTCTCGGCGACAGGGCGGATCGTGATCGACATCGCGAACGCGCGTGTGGCCGATGCGTCGATCGCGATCGATCAGCCGTTCTTCTGGGCGCCGGACCCGGCCAATCCGTTCCTGAAGTTGATCGTGAGCAGTGCCTCGCTCACGCAGCGGGAGCTGGCGTTCGGAGCGACCGGACAGTTGCGCACCGCGGACGGTGCGGGAGTCGACGTCGCATTCGAGGACGTGCGGTTCGATCTCAACGACCTCCGACTCACGAGTGGGCGGATCCGGCTGACGGCCGATGCAGCGGTAGGCATCGAGATCCCGGAGAGCGGCGCGCTGGTGTTCGGTGTGTACCCGATCTCCACGCCGCGTGGCAGCACCGCATCGGCGCGCCTCGTGCTGCCGACCGGCGCGCTGCTGGACACGGCCGGCTTCCACATCAGCGGGACCGCGACCGCGTCCCTCGGATTCGGCGGCAACGACTACGCCACACTGAACGGCGAGTTCGCGAACGACTTCACGATTGCGACCACGGGGGCGGTGGCGATCCGGCGCGGTCGCATCAACCTGCGAGACGCCGGTGGTCAGCTGATCGCATACGCTGACTCGCTGGGTTTCTGGCCCGGCAACGTGTTCGCCGTGCTCCCGGTGCCGGCACGGCTGGGTTTGCCGACGGAGGACGTCGGTTATGTGCAACTGCGCAATCCTGCGGACACCACGCAGTTGCTGGTGGAGACGGAGTTCGGCGCAGAGACGGTGCGTCTCCGGACGGCGCCGAACCAGCGCATCAGCATCGTGCTGCCATCGCTGGCGCAGGGTGGCCCGATACCGACGGTGCAAGCCGAGTTCGATCTGGTGCTCAACTCGCGCACGATGCGGCCCGTGTCCGGCGCGATCAACGTGCAGGCCGCGCCCGGGCAATCGCTGATCCCACTCGCGGGTCTGCCGGTGGCGATCACCCAACTCGGCTTCGGCGCCGACGAGGGGAGTTGGCATCTGCGCGCGGGAGCCCGTGCCGTGTTGCCGGGCCCACTCGGCGACGTCGATCTGACGTTCCGCGATATCGAGATCACCGCACAGGGACTCACCGGCGAGATCGAGATCGGCGAGTACAGTGAACTGTTCGATCCGCAGGCGACTCCGGTGGCGCAGGCGCAGTTGCTTGGCGACACCTTGTCTATCGCGTTCACGGGAGCGCGCCTCACGCTCGGTGGACCGGACACCGACCTGCGCATCTCCGGTGGCATCCGCTCGGCGTTGTTCGTCACGGCGTCCGGTGCGCCGCGAACGATCAATCTGGCGGCGGTGGTCGACGAGAACGGGTTCCGCGGCACGGCGGATCTGAGCGATCCGGAGTCTCCGATCACCATCGGCGTCGCCGAGTTGCGGCTCGAGGGTGGCGGCGGACAGCCGGCGCTGGTGGTGACCGCGAACGCGAACGAGTTCGCGCTGACGATCGGCGGGTCGTTGCGACTGCCGACCCTCGCGCCTGGATTCTCGCTCGGCGTGGAAGGGATGAAGGTCGGGAGTGCCGGCGTGAGCATCCCGAACGTCTCGATCACCGCGCCGGCGAACACGAAGGAGTTCGAGCTCTTCGGCGCGCGGTTCGCACTCCGTGACTCGACGGTCGGTGCGACTCAGGTCGCGCCGGCGATCGGCATCGCGTTCAACCAAGGTGTGATGCGCTTCACGCTGTCCGGCCACATCACGATCCTCGAGAACACCACGCGCTTCATCGGCTTGCAGTTCGGAACGGATGGTGCGTTCGCGATCCAGGGCGCCGACTTCATCAGTAGGCCGATCGACATCATCCCGAACTACGCGCGTCTCGCCCGAGCGCGCATCACCAACGGGGCGCTGGAGCTCGTGGGTGATGTGCGGCTGCCGGCGCCGTTCACCCAGCAGGCCCCGCAGGAGCTGATGTTGCGCATCCGTCCGGACGGGCAGGTGTCCGGGGGCGGCAAGGTCGTGATCATCAGCGAACCGGAGGGGCTCGCGACCGCCCAGACCAAGTTGAGCGTGGGCATTGCCGCGTTCCATCTGCGGCATCTCGATGTCACGTTCGATTTCGACAGCGAGGAGAATACGGCGGTGTCGGTGGTGGCCGACATCTATGTGCAGGAACGGCAGTCGAATCTGCTGCAGTTCGGGTCCGTGCAGGGCGCGACCGTCACCCCGGGACTCCGGATCGCATTGAACGGCGACGTGAGTTGGGGCGGGATCTCGATGCCGAGTCCCATCACGCTCGATCTGGACCCGGTGAAACTCACGTTCGCGCGGGTCACCTCCACGACGACGGAGAGCGGGTTCGAAGTCTCGATCAGTGGCGGGCTGGGGCTCAAGCTCGATGGCGCGAGTGGAGAGCTCAAGTTCCGGAACGTCGGCTTCACGTCCGCCGGTGAGGTGAAGGTCGGTCAGGCCGGTTTCGACGGCGGCACGTTCAGCATCCAGAACACGCTCAAGGTCACGATCGGCAGGATCGCATGGAGCGACTCGGATACGAGCATCTATGTGCCCATCGCGCGCCCGCCCAATGCGCAGGGCGAGATCGTGCAGGACAGCACGCTCACGCAGGTCGCGAACTTCATCGACTTCGGCGCGACCGTCGACATCGCCGGGGTGTTCGGCGGCGGGGTGAAGCGGATGTTGATCTACGTCGCGCAGGCGGATGCGACGACCCATCTGCTGATCGAGGACCTGACGGTCAACCTGCCCGGCGTGATCGACTTCAAGGCGTCGTTGAGCTACGACCAGCTCGTCGACGGGTTCGACATGGCGTTGTCGACGCAGGGTACGCTGCTGAGCGCATATCGGATCGGACTGGTCGGTGTGATGGGGCAACGCGCCGGTGTGTTCCGTGCTGGACTGTTCCTGCGCACCAGTGTGACGGTGCCGATCATCCCCGGCATCGTGACGCTCACCGAGGTGGGTGGCGGGCTCTTCGTGAACCCGACGGCCAACGACTTGTTGATGGTGAAGTCGGTCGCGGGGCTCAACGGTCCGTCGGCCAACAAGATCGGGATGCCCCCGGCCGGGAAGTTCGCGGTGATGCTCTACGCGGGAATAGAAGTCGCGGGGTCGAACGGTGTCTCGGCGGCGCAGGGCAAGGTGATGGTCACCGTCACCGACAAGGCGTTCCAGATCAACGGGACGGCGACGTTCTTCCAGATGAAGGGTCAACTCACCGGCGACCTCGCCGTGCAGGTGGGGTGGGAGCCGACCGTCTACGTGCGCGGCGCGATCTCGCTCGAGGTGAAGATCCCCAAGACGGTGACGGGACTGGGCGAAGTGCAGTTCTACGCGGGCAACAACGTCTTCGCGGTGAAGGGCAGTGTGGATCTCATGATCGTCGAGACCATCCATGCCTACGCCGAGGTGATCGTGGTGCCGAGCGGGTTCACGGCGAACCTTGGCTTGGAGATCGAGAAGGCGACGGACGTGGTGGCCGTGAAGGTCGGTGGCAACCTGCGCATCTGGTACCGTCCGTCGACGAACGATCTGGGCGCGTACACACAGGTCTACGGTCAGGTGACGGTGTTCGGCATCACGGGTGAGATCCGCATCGTGGCCGCGTTGGTGGTGATGCCGGAGCTCGCGATCTACGGGCAGGGCACGGCGCAGATCGTGGGTGTGGATGCGCTGAAGGTCGAAGTGTGGGTGCAGTACACCTCGCGTGGGCTCGAGGCGGGGCTCGGGCGAAACGAGGAACTCGCCGGGGTGCTCGCCAACGCGGAGCAGATCGCGGTGGACCTCGAGGCCGAAGCCGACGAGATCCTCGCGGGGATCGACGACGCCGAGCGTCGGCTCGCGACGACGCCGGTCGCGGTGTCGCAGGCGAGTCTGGCCGCGGCGTACAACATGTTCCAGCGTGCGGATTGGCTGGCGATGATGGCGACGTGGGGTGTCTTCCGGCTGGAGGAGAGCAATCGCCGCGGTGGATTCGCGTCGTACGCGGCGTCGGACTTCTACACGGTCTTCTACCAGCGCACGATCCAGGGCAGCGAGGCCGCGGCCGACACCGCGATCGTCCGACAGTTGCGCGAGGAGGCGGAGCGCAAGCTGCAGGTGATCAGCGACCGTCGTCAGGCTGTGGAGGCGCGCATCCAGGCGCTGCGTCTCGAACTCGACATCGCCGAAGCGGCGGCCGAGTTCCTGCCGCCGGCGGACCCGGTGACGCTATACGAGTCGGGTAGCCCGTCGTTCGTGGAGGGGCCGATCGGCAGCAACGGCAAGGCGACGATGACGTTGATCAACGCGCCGCAGTTCGACCTGGACGACCAGCTCGCTGCGACCGCCAAGAGCGCGATGTCCGCCGCGCAGGTGAGCCTCGCGGCCCGTGCGCCGCGTCTGCGTGCACAGATCAAGTCCGTGGAGGACGGTCTCACCACCGTGCGGGCCGCGACGAGTGCCAGTGACCCGTCGTCGTTCGCGAGCTTCACACGCCTCCATGCGGATGCACTCGAAGCGATCGAGCATCAACATGCCGCCAACGTCGACTTCCGCATGCGTCGCCGTAGTTGGGCGCAGGCCAAGCTCGACACCCTCGATGCACAGCGGCAGGGCGCGGAGACGCGCATGCAGCAGGCGCTCACGGCCATCACGACATACCGGCAGCAGACCATGACGAACGACGCGATGCGTCGCTATGCCGTGGTGCGCGATCTCGACTCCCTCGCGCGGTTCCGCGCGACCACGCTCACGAACTGGTCGAACGATCCCAAGATCCTGAACGACTACGACGCCGCGGCGGCGAGCTTCCGCACGAGCGCGAAGGACGCGGAGACGCAGCTCCGATCCACGCCCTCGGACGGCGGTGCCTCCGGCCGGATGAATCTCGCCACCCAGTTCTTCCAGACGCAGGCCGTCGCGATGGGCATGAACGCCTGGTGGGGCGTCGGCAACGCGGGTTTGCTCGCCCAACGCGACAGCGCACAGCTGCTGATCGATGCCGCGCACAATGCCGCACAGCCGATCATCCGCTCGATGCGTGACATGCACGGCAACCTCACGCGCGACCTGGACTCGCTCAACGTGCGCCAGGCCGATCTGTACGGAGTGTTGTACGACCTCTACGACCAGTACATCCGCACGTATGGAGCGGCGGATTCCGCGTCGCAACGGTTCACTCCCAAGCGCGCGGACCTGACGCAGATGCTCATGACTCCCGCCGTGGTGAGTCCCCGCGTGACGGTCACGGACTTCGGCTACCTCTCGCTCGTGAACACCACGTGGCAGGGGACACATCCGCGCGGCGTCTACGAGTACCTCGCGCAGGACGGCGCGGACTCGTTGCTCAGCGTGGGAGCACAAGGTGTCTCGAAGCGCTGGTTCTACACCACGAACCAAGCGGGTGGCACCGAGGCGCGGAACCAGGCGCTGCTCGCACGCGGCGGCGCAGGCTTCACGGGACGCACCCTCACGCCATACACCATCACCTTCGCGCGTGGTTCTGCGGGCAACCCGGTGACGCAGGTCTCAGTGCCGCCCGTCGACCTCACGCCGCCGAGCCGACCGGTGGTGGAGTTCGTCAATCTCACCGCGCTCTTCGATGCATCGGGTACGGCGACGTTCTGGACCGGTGACTCGAGCCGCGTCGTCGCACGGTGGAGTGCCACCGACGCGCAGTCCGGCATCTCCGAGTACGAGTACCGTGTCGTCTCGTGGCCGTTGCCGTCGTCGACGACGACCGGGAGCAGCGGCAACGTCAACGGATTGGGCGGCGGCGGCACCTTCTTGCGGCCCCTCTCCTTGACCACCATGGAGCGGGAGGAGTCGCCGTGGACCAGCGCGGGTGGCCGCACGAACGTGGCCATCCAAGGGCTGAACCTGCCCTCAGACCGCCTACTCTACGTCGAGGTCCGTGCGAAGAACGGTGCAGGCGTGCTGAGCGAAGACGCCACGTCACCGGCGTTCCGATACGATCGCACCCCGCCGGTGTTCCCACCTGGCGCGTCGCTCGTGCCGCCGTCGACCGGCATGGCGTACCTCCCTGCGTTCATCAGCATGAGCGCCTATGTCATGCCGAGTGCGCTCGCACCGGTGTGCGGCGTCGCACTTTCGCTCGACCCCAGCGGGTTCGGCGCCTTCACCAGCGGGACGGGCGTCCCGGTCGGCAACACCTCGGTCCGGCCGGTCTGGAGCGGTCGACTCGTCACGGTGGTGCCCAACAACGGCGTCGTCGGCGGCGGCGCGTCGAGCTCGGTGCAGCTCTTGCGCCCCACCGCCTCTGATCCCGAGACGGGGATCGCAAGCATGATGTACCGTGTCGACACCGTCGCTCCCACCGGTGCGCTGCCGGATGACCGGTGGACCAACTTCATCTCGTGGGGCAGCACGTTCACCGCCACCGGACCGGACGTGCGATACGGACGCCCGCTGTGGATCTCGCTCGCCGCCGTGAACGCCGCCGGACGTCGCTCCGCAGCGATCACGCACGGCCCGGTCACCATCGCCGATCCGTCGGCGCCGAGCGCGCCGGACTTCTGCGCGGACTACTCGGGCGGTGGATTCATCGCCTACATGAATACGCCGGCGACGGACGCGGAGACTGGTGTGCGCGGTTACCAGATGCGCATCCGCAACTCGGCCGATGCGATCCTGCGCGACTTCCCCGCGAACGGCACAGTGGATTGGCCAGCGACGCAGGCCAACATCGGGCAAGGGATCCGCATCGCGGTGCCGAACACCCCCGGCGGGTCGTACAGTGTCGAGCTGCGCGCGGTCAACGGCAGTGGGACGCCTGGCAACGTGACGCGTAGCGGCATGGTCTCGACCGACCCTTCCGCACCGCCGGTGGCGAGTGTGAGCGGTACGGCGAGCATCCGCACCGCCACGCTCACGGTGCAAGTGGCCAACGATCCAGAAAGCGGGATCGCGGGCATGGACATCGCCTTCGGCAGCACGCCGCAGGACCCGTTGCTCGGCGGGACGGCGCTCATCCCGTACGCGACGTACCCCGCGGCAGTCGGAGTGAACACGCGAAGCATCGGACTCGGTGCGGTGGGACTCGGCTCGCAGGTCTACGCGTACGTCCGCGTGCGGAACGGCGCCGGCATGCTCAGCGCGCCCACGGTCGTGTTGCTCACGATCACCAATACGATCAACAGCCCCATCAACAACACCATCATCCGCCCCAATTCCGTGATCCGTCCGTGAGACACTTCATCAAGTACCTCGTGGTGAACGTGCTGCTGACCGGGGCCAGCGTCGGGTCGGTGGCAGCGCAGCTGCCGACGCCCGCGCCGGCGCCGAGCCGTTTGGCGATCGTGGTCGCGCAAGGTCGGGTGTATGTGTACCCGAGTCGTGTGCCGAGCGAAGGCGAGGGTTGGATCATCACGCGCGATGGCGTTCGGCTCACGCGCGACCCGATGACGGGCGTGCGCGGTCCGAACGAGTTCGCGGCGGCGATCGGTGATGAGATGGCGCTGGTGCAGCAGATCACCGGCACGGAGAACTCGGTCGCGACGTATCGACGTCTACGGGTCGGTGGCACCTCGGCGGCGATCGCACAGATCCTCTCGCCGCGCACGGCGGCGGCGCTCGGTGCGCTCTTCGTCGATTCCGCCGTCACGGCGGGGGCGACCCACACGTATGCGGCGCAGCTCGTGCGTCTCGCGCGGCCGGACTCCGTGCTGCGCAACGTGCGAGGCACGGTGCAGGTGGTCGACATGATCGTGCCGCCGCCCGCGGCGCCGCGCGCGGCCGTGACGGATGGTCTGAACTCCCTCGCATGGGACGCGACCCGCTTCACCGGCGCGACGACCGATATCGTCGTCGCGTACACCGTCGAACGCGCCGACTCCGTCGGTGCGTTCACCCGGATCACCTCGTTGCCCGTCATGCGGCTCGCCGATCGTGCGAGCGGGATGCAGGACGAGACTGCGTTGCCTGGTGTGCGCTACCGCTATCGCATCCGCGCGGCGGACTTCCTCGGTCGGCTCTCGACGCCGAGTGCGGTGGTGAGCGTGCGTGCACCCGACACGCGTGGGCCCACGCCGCCCACCAGTATCGCCTCGGAAGCGCTCGATGGTCGAAACCGCATCGTGTGGAACATCACGCCGGAGCCGCTCGCCATGGGGTACCATGTCGAGCGCACCGTGGGTGGCGATTCGACGTTCCGGCGCATTACACGCACCCCCATCGCGCTCGACGAACCGGAGACCGTCGACTCGCTCGTGCGCGGCCGTGAGATCTACACGTATCGCGTCCGGGTGATCGACCGAGAGGGACGCATCGGAGCGCCATCGAATCTCTCGACCGTGCGCGCGATCGATCTGCGGCCTCCCGTCGCGCCCGCCGCAGTCACGGTGACGCCACTGCGTGGGTATGCCGTGCGCCTGACATGGCGTGCCGCGCCAGAGCGCGATCTGCGCGGCTACGAAGTGCATCGCGCCGAGCAGGGTGACACGGGCTTCGTCCGGCTGACCGCATTGCCGATCACGGGGACGGTGTACGTCGATTCCGGCTACAAGGACAACACACTCGAGCCGGGTCGCGAGTACGTCTGGCGGATCGTGGCGGTGGACAGTTCCGCGAACACATCGACGCCGACCGAAGTCAGGTTCCGGCTGGTGGACGACGAAGCGCCCGAGACGATCCGCAGCATGCTCGTGCGCAACCATCTCGGGCGCTACGTCGAAGTGAGCTTCACGCCGAGCCCGTCGTTGGATGTGGCGCGGTACCTGGTGGAGCGCGTGGGCGATGCCGCCACGCTCGTCGCGACCGTCAACGTGACCGGACCGTTCATCGTACGCGACACCACGGTGATGCAGGGCCGGCGCATGCGCTGGCGTGTCGTCGCGCTCGACAGTGCGGGGAATCGCAGCGCGCCGGTCGCCGATACACTCACGTTCCGCGATCTCACCAGGCCACCGGCTCCTCGTCGGGTCACGGCGATCCGCAGCGGCGGTCCCGTCGCGACGACCACCGTGCGATGGGAGCGTGTGGTCAGCGCCGATCTGCGCGGCTACGTGGTGTACCGTGCGGAGCGCACGGATGGTCCGCGCACGAAGCTCACGGCGACGCCGACCACCGCACAGGAGTTCATCGATCGGGCGGGCTCGCCGAACGCGCGGTATGTGGTGCGCGCCGTCGACGCCTCCGGCAACGAATCGGATGAGAGTCCGGTTGCGGTCGTGGTGGTGCGGCCATGATGCGACTCGGCGGCGTGCTGGTCTGCTTCGTGTGCACGTGCGCGTTGCCCGCGCCTGCGCAGGCGGCGGGGCGTCAGCAGGCCGACCCCTCGGTGACCGCGACCGCCACAGGACTGCGCGCTGCCCTCGCAGACCTCACGCGCGCCGATCGCGAGCTCCGCCCCGCCGATGCGGAGAGTACCCTGCGCCCCGCCGACGACGACGCACT
>JADYYN010000164.1 GCA_020853635.1 Gemmatimonadaceae bacterium | reverse complement strand
TCGCCGGCTTCCAGATCCAGCAGGTGCGTCTCGCGGACATGATCACCGAGATCGTGAAGGGCCAGCTCCTCTCGCTGCACCTCGGGCGCATGAAGGACGCGGGCACGTTCACGCCGCAGCAGGTCTCACTGGCCAAGCGCAACAACGTGAACATCGCCACCGATATCGCCCGCGAGGCGCGTCGACTGCTCGGCGCGGTGGGCATTCTCGCCGAGTATGGCGCGATGCGGCACATGGCGAACTTGGAGAGTGTGTACACGTATGAAGGCACGCATGATGTGCACTCGTTGATTCTTGGGCAGGCGGTGTCGGGGATTGGCGCGTTCAAGTAAGAGGTGGAAGGTGTGAGGGGGCTCGCGACAGCGGGCCCCCTTGTCACATCCTGACTGGTGCTTGACAGGTGCCGTGTGTTCGTTCTAGTGTACTGGTACACTACTACACTAGGATCGATATGCGATCGGCTTTGAGCGGCGTGCGGCGCACGTGGGTGTAGTCGGTTCTGCTGGCAGGCGCGTCCCTCGGCGCCTGTGGAGGCGACGGACGGGCTTCGGGCGACGCTCCATCGAAGGCGGCGTCGGTGTGGGCGGTCGATGCGAACCCTCGGTTGAGCGTCGGCGATGGTGCGCAGGTGGATTCGAGCGTGCTCGCGCGGGTGTCCGATGCACGACTGCTGCCGTCGGGCGTACTCGCGGTGGCCGATGCGGGGGCGTTCGCGGTGAAGTTCTTCTCTGCAGATGGCACGCTCCTTCGGAGCGTGGGTCAGCGCGGCAGCGGGCCGAGTGAGTTTCGTGGAGCAATCACGCTGATGGATGCGCCCGGCGATTCGGTCGCGGTCTGGGATCCGGGGCAGGCGCGCTGGGTGTTCGTGAGCGCGGCCGGTGGCAGTCGGCAGTTGGTCGATCGACTCCCTCTCCCGGTGTGGCTGCGCGCGGGCATCGAGGTACACAGCGCTGTCGCGGCCCCACCGGCCTGGGTCATGTCACTGCTCGACACGCTCAGCGCCTCGTCACCGTCGTTGCGTGTGGCGCATCTCGATGCCGACGCAGTGCTCTGGGTGCGGCAGGACCCCGAGCAGCGCTCGTGGCGCGCGTATGCCGGCAGTGCGGTGCCCGTGGGCACGGTGACGCTCCCGGAGCGCTACACCGCGCTGCACTTCACCTCGCGTGCGATCGTCGCGCTAGAGAGCGATACCCTCGGCTACGAGCGTGTCGCGGTGCTCGGTCTCACGCGGACGGCGCATGCGGCGGCTCCGCGTGAACCCCTCGCACAGCTCGCCGACGCCGCCGCGGCACGGGGTGAACTCATGGGTGCGGTCCGTCGCGCGGTGATGGCGCAGGAGATGCACTACGTGAAGGCCAACGCCTACACCGCAGTGGCGGACTCGCTCGAGCTGGCGATGCCGGAGGGCACACGCTTCAAGGTGATCGAAGCGACGGCGCGCGGGTGGCGCGGGCTCGGATGGTATCCGGCGACCGGCATGACCTGCGGCATGATCGTCGGGCTGTCGACACCGGCGGGGTGGTCCCAGGGCGAAGTCGTCTGCACTGCTTTTCGTTGATCGCGTTCACGCGAGCGCCAGACGGCCCATCCGTGGAAAATGAACTCGATGACGAACAGGGCGACGATCACCATCCAACCCTTTCGTCCCATCCACTCAATGAACGGATGGACCTCGATCGGCTTCGGAGTGGGCTCCTGGTTCTCGCTCATACGCGAGCCTTGCTGTACCGCATCTGCAGCCCGCTGCGGATGAACGACGGCATGTGCTTGAGCACGGCCACCACGGCCTTGTAGCGCTTGCCGGGGATCACCACCACCGGCCCGTCGCCGAACGCCGCCTGCAGCGACTCGCGCACCACACGCTCCGCCGAGAGCCAGGCCCAGGTGGGGATGCCCTTGGACTTGTCGATCTGCATGCGCTCGTGGAACTCCGTGTGCGTGAAGCCCGGGCAGAGCGCCTGCACGCTCACCCCGGTGCCCTGCAGCTCCATCGCCAGTCCTTCGCACATCACACGCTGATAGGCCTTGGTGGCGCAGTAGTTCACGTTGCCCTGGCTCGCGGTGAATGAGGCCACGCTGGCCACCGTGATGATGCGGCCCTCGCGGCGGTCGATCATGCCCGGCAGCACGGCGCGCGTGAGCAGCATGGGCGCCATCACGTGCAGCTCCAGCATGGTCGCCTGCTCGCTCACCGGCCGCGTGGCCAGTTTGCCCTTGGTGCCGAAGCCGGCGTTGTTCACGAGCACCATCACGCGCTCGTTCCGCGCCAGGTACTCGGCCAGGGTGCGCATGCCGTCGTCGCGCGAGAGGTCGGCGGGCCACGCCTCGGCCTTCACGCCGTACTGCAGGGCGAGTTCGTCACTCAGTGACTTGAGCCGGTCGGCGTCGCGCGCGACGAGCAGGAGGTCGAAGCCGCGCTCGGCGAGCTGGCGGGCGAATTCCTTGCCGAGTCCGGCGGAGGCACCGGTGACGACGGCGAGGGGGCGGGAGAACTCGGAGTTGGTCTCGGGCATGGCTCAATCTACATTCTTCGCACATGGGCATCATCCAGGCGTCGATTCCGCTGTTCTTCCTGCTCATCGGGCTCGAGCTCCTCTGGAGCTGGCGCACGGGGGCGCGAGTGCTCCGCCTCAACGATTCGCTCTCCGACCTGAGCTGCGGCATCCTGAGCCAGCTCGCGGGCATCTTCACCAAGCTGTTCACTATCGGGATCTTCATCTGGGTGGCCGACCACTGGGCCATCCAGCGATTCGTCGCGGCGGTGCCCTCGTGGCCCGAACGTGCGCCCTTCGTCGCGGCGGCAGCGTTCCCCTGGTTCACGGTCGATGCCGCCGCGCTGGCGAGCTGGAGCGTGGTGTTCGTGCTGGTGGACCTCTGCTACTACTTCTCGCATCGCTACGCCCACGAGATCAACATCCTCTGGGCCGGGCACGTGGTGCACCACTCCAGCGAGGAGTACAATCTGCCGGTCGCGCTGCGGCAGAGTGCGCTGCACGGGCTCATGAGCTGGGTGTTCTACGTGCCGCTCGCGTTGCTCGGCGTGCCGTGGCGCATGTTCGTCGCGTGCAACGCGATCAACCTCGTGTACCAGTTCTGGATCCACACGCGTGCGGTGGGCACCATGGGGCGCGTGACCGAGTGGGTGATGAACACGCCGTCGCACCATCGTGTGCATCACGGCGTGAATCCCAAGTATCAGGACAAGAACTACGCGGGCGTGTTCATCGTGTTCGATCGGATGTTCGGCACGTTCGTGCAGGAGGAGGACGAGCCGGTGTACGGCATCACCAAGCCGCTCAAGAGCTGGAATCCGCTCTGGGCGAACGTGCATGTGTTCGTGCAGATCGCGAAGGACGCGTGGCGCGCGGAACGCTGGCGTGACAAGCTGCGGATCGTGTTCGGTCGGCCCGGCTGGCGGCCGGCCGAGTTGGGCGAGATTGAGCGGCCGCGCGAGGTCGATGCGAAGACCTTCGAGAAGTTCGATCCGCCGGTGCCGGCGCCGTTGGCGTTCTACGGGTTCATGCAGTTCACCGCGGCGCTCGTCGCAGCCTTCGTGTTGCTCCAGCGGGCGGGTGAGCTTCCGCTCGGGCTGATGGTCGCGCCGGCATTCTTCGTCGCACTAGCGTTGGCGGGCGTGGGTGGTGTGTTCGAGCGGGCCAAGTGGGCGCGGCCGCTCGAAACGGCGCGCTTGTTCACGACGGCTGCTGCGTGCGCCGGGCTGATCCTCACCGGCCTCGCTCCCGGACTGGTCGCGTGGGCGGGGCTGGCCTTCTGCACCATGTCGCTCGCGGTGCTCTGGGCCTATCGACACGAACTCACGCAGACGGAGTTGGCGCCGCTGATGTAGGGCCGTGTGGTGTTCCGTACCGCGTCGCGCGAAAACGGTGTCGAATCGACGGGTCACGCCGGTCAAGCTTCGTGGGACCCCTCCCAGCGGAGCGAACCATGGCAGGCACGCGGACACCAAAGAGCCACTCTTCCACCAGAACTCGGATCGCGCTCGCGGATGACCGCGTGTTGAGCGCGATCCTCCAGATTCGCGGTCAGCGGGTGATGCTCGACACGTCCCTCGCGACACTCTATGGCGTCGAGACGCGCGCCCTTGTGCAGGCGGTGAAACGCAACCTCGCCCGCTTCCCTGCGGACTTCATGTTCCAGCTGACGCCAGAGGAACTGGTCCACTTGAAATCACAAGTTGTGAT
>JADYYN010000163.1 GCA_020853635.1 Gemmatimonadaceae bacterium | reverse complement strand
TCGCCTTGAAAGGAGGGGGTCATCCCGGCCGATTCCCCGGTGAATCGGTGGGTCATGCGACGGTCGATTTAACCGCCGCATCTTGTGCCGCCCGATCACGCCGGGCGGTAAATCAGACAGCCTCGGACAGGCTGGTAAAGTTGAAATCACGGACCTTGAGCGCCGGCATCGAGACCGCTCCACCGGCTTCCGTCCCTGCGATCCGCTCTGACGCGCCGAGCATTTCGAGGTTGTTGAGCATGAACAGCGGCGACTCGTTGAACCGCAGATTACGAATTGCGCGCGAAATTCTCCCCTCTTCAATAAGGAAAGTTCCGTCGCGTGTCAATCCCGTATAAAGAATGGTGCGTGGATCGACTTCGCGCAAATACCACAAACGGGTGACCAGGATACCCCGCGCCGTGCTCTTGATCATCTCATCCAACGAGCTCGAACCGCCGGTCATCTTCAGCGACGTCGCGCCGCCCGTCGGCGTCTTGCCCTGCTTCTTCGCCCAGAAGCGCGAGTACTGCAACTGCTTCAACATACCACCTTCCACCCACACTTGCCGCGCGATCGGGAGTCCTTCACCATCGAACGGCTGTGCGAGCAACTGCGGATCAGCGGGATCGGAGAAGATCGTCACCCGCGTATCGACGATCTTCTCACCGACTTTGTTACCGCCGCCCTGCTTGGAGAACGGTGACCGTCCCTCATCCGCCTGACGCGCATCGGCGTATCCCGCGATGAGTCCAGCGAGATCGCCGACCGCCTGCGGCTCGAGGATCACGGTGTAGCGACCCGGTTCGATCGCCTGCGGATTGCGCGACGCACGCGCCTTCTCGATCGCGCGCGCACTCACCCGCTCGAAGGCGATCTGCCGCCAGTCGGGATGATCCGCACCCGCCCAGCCCGAGCCCGTGCCGTCGGTGCTGCGCACGGTGAGCGTGTAGTTCACGTTCGTCGCGCGATGGTACGCGAACATGCCCTTGCTGTTGCCGAGCGCCGAGCAGCCGGCGGACGCGACGAGGTATCCTGCGGCCTTGATGTCGCCCGCCTTGCGCGCGGGAGCCAGCGCCGTGAGTGCAGCCTGCGCGCGCTCCGCAGCACCGATGTTCGCCGTCGACTCCATGTAGCCCGCGACCTCCGCAGACCGCTGCGGATCGAGCTCGGGCATTGCTTCCGGATCGTCCGGCGCCAACTTCGCGAGGATCTCCGACTGCTCCACACAGCGCCGCAACGACGCCTCGGAGAGATCATTCGTCGTCACAACCGCGTGCTTGGGCCCATAGGACGACTGCACCGCCACCCCCGCGTCGGTCACCGCACCGGCCGTGCTCATCTGGTTGTCGGCGAAGCGCACATTCGTGGTGTGGTTGGTCCCGACGGAGACGTTGATCGAATCCGCCTTGGACATCTTCACCACACGCTCGACGATCGCCTGCGCCTCAGCGCGCGAGAGGATCGCGCCGGGCGGCAAGGCATACAGACTCTTGGGCAGGCTCATTGGGTCCGTCCGGTGTTGATCACGTTGACTTGGCGGAAGCGCGCCGGCGGCGAGCCGTGGCTGACCGCGTTGACCTGACTCGGCTGGCCCTTGCCGTCGAAGAACGAGCCGCCGAGTTCGTACGTCGCCTTGCCGCCGATCTTGTCCATGGAGTTCCAGAAGTCCGGCGTGCGGATCTGGTACGCGACGTCCTTGAGCATGCCGGCGACCTTGCCGTTGCGGATCTCATACGTCACCTGGCCGCCGAACTGCGCGTTGTAGCGCTGCTGGTCGATGGAGAACGACCCGTCGCCGATGATCGCGATACCGCGATCGACGCCGGCGATGAGATCGTCCCAGGTGGCGTTGTCGTTGGACGGCAGCAGCGAGACGTTGGGCATGCGCTGGAACGCCACGCTGCCCCAGCTGTCGGCATACGAGCAGCCGTGCGAGCGCACGGGCTTGCCCTGCTTGGCGTACCAATCGGCGAGCCAGGGTGCCTGCTCGCGCGTGGTCTGGTAGTCGTTGAACATGCCCTCCTTCACGATCAGGAACTCGTCGGGCTGCACACCGTCGTCATCGTAGCCGACCGTCGAGAGTGCGCCCACCTGCGAGCGGTCGCCCTGGATGTTCATGATCGGCTTGCCGTACTGCAGCTTGCCGAGTTTCTCCTCGGGCGGCGCGATGAAGCTGGTGCCGGCGTAGTTGGCTTCGTAGCCGAGTGCGCGATCGAGTTCCGTCGGGTGGCCGATGGACTCGTGGATGGTGAGCCAGAGGTTGGACGGCGCGAGCACGAGATCGTACTTGCCCACCTCGACCGGTTTGGCCTTGAGCTTCTCGGCGGCCTGCTCGGCCCATTTGCGCGCGTTGCCGGGAAGGTCGCACTGCACGACGTACTCGTAGCCGCGGCCCATGGGTGCGGCCTCGGAGCCCTGTCGGTTCTGGAAGTCCGAGAAGTCCGGGGCGACCGCTGTGGCGGTGAACAACGGCCAACTGCGGATGAACGTCTGGTCGATCACCGATCCCTCGGTGCTCGCGAACTGCCGCTCCTGCTTCACGAAGAACAGGATGGAGTTCACGAACTTCACGTTCGGCACCTTCATCGCTTCGGCGTTGGACTTGAGCAGCAGGTCGACCTTCTGCTCGAGCGGGACGTCGAAGGGGTCGGTGGTGTACGCCGACTTCCACGAGGCATTGGGATACGCCTGGGTAGGCGCGAGCATGACCGCGCGGTCGCGGGCGACCCGATTGGCCTTGGCGATCGCGACCGCTTCACGCGCGGCGGTGGTGACGCCGTCGCGGGTGAGCGTGCGTGTCGCGGCGAAGCCCCAGCAGCCGTCGACCAGCGCACGGACGCCGCAACCGAGTGTGTCGGTGTCGACCACGTTCACGATCTGCTGTTCGCGGGTGACCACGAAGTTCTGCTGGAAGCGCGCTATGCGGCAGTCGGCGTAGGAGGCCCCGCCCATCTTCGCGGCGTTGATCGCTTCGAGGAGGAGTTCCTTGGAAGCTCCACTCTGGAAACGATCGAGATCGTCGTACCTCGGTGCGGCCTCGGCGCGTCGTGGGGCTGACGCGATGGCGAGTGCCGCAGCGGCGGCTCCGGTGGTCCGGAGGAATTCCCTGCGATCGGTCATCAGATGGCGTCGCTCGTGCTGGTGAAGTTGAAGTCGCGGCACTTGAGCGGCGGCACGATGATCGCCTGCCCAGGACCACCCGACTCCGAGGCGCTCACGCGCTCGGGGCGGCCCATCATCATGAGGTTGTTCAACATGAAGATGGGGGATTCGTTGTACCGCAGGTTCTTGATCGGACGCGTCACCTTGCCGTTCTCCACGAGGAACGTGCCGTCACGGGTGAGGCCCGTGAACAGGATGGTGCGTGGATCGACCCCGCGGATGTACCAGAACCGCGTGACGAGGATGCCCCGTTCGGTGGAAGCGATCATCTCCTCCATCGAACTCGTACCCCCCGCCATCGCGAGCGTGCCTCCCGCCGAGACGGGAGCCTTGCCGGTGCGCTTTGCCCAGAAGCGGTCGTACGCGAGGTTCTTCACGACGCCGTTCTCGATCCAGGTGACCTTCTGATTGGGGAACCCATCGCCACCGAACGTGCCAGCGGGCACACGCGAGTCGAGCGGGTCCGACACCAGGGTCACGCGTTCGTCTACGACCTTCTCGCCGATCTTGTTTCCGCCGCCGGCCTTGGAGAAGAACGAACGGCCTTCGTCCGCACTGCGGGCATTGAGCGCGCCGTTGATGAGCTGCACGAGATTCGCGACGGCGGTGGGCTCGAGGATCACCGTGTAGCGGCCGGGTTCGATCGCCACGGGGTTCACGGACTTCCGCGCCTTCTCGATCGCCCGTTCGGCGAGGAGCTTGGGGTCGATGCGCGCGAAATCGTTGTCGCTCGCGCCGGCCCAGCCGGAGCCGGTGCCGTCCTGCGTACGCACGGTGGTGGTGTAGGCGGCGGCGGTGCTGCGGCCGTACGCGAACATGCCCTTGTTGTTGGCCACGGCGAACGACCCCGCATTGGCCTCGAGATACCCCGTGGAGATCAATCCCGCGCGACGTGCCGGCTCCGTGATGGCCCGCACGGCCTCGGCGCGGGCTTCGGGCTCGAGCGACGCCGTGGCATCACTCCAGTTGATCGCCTCCTGGTACTGCTGCGGCCCGAGCTCGGGCAGGAGCTCGGGATCCTCCGGCGCGAGCCGCGCGATGCGCTCGGCGCTGGCCACGGCGGCCTTGAGCGAGGCGTCGTCGAGCCGATTGGTCGTCACGTTGGCGACACGCTTGCCGATCACCGAACGAACGGTGACCGAGGCGTTGTAGTTGTCGCCGGCGGTGGAGACCTGATTCACGGCGAAGCGGGTGTTCTGCCGCATACCGCTGTTGATCGAGACGCGACATTCATCGGCCGCGGAGAAGGAGAGCACCTTCTTGGCGATGGCTTCGCACTCGGCGCGCGAGAGGTGCGGCGCGATGGCGTAGAGCGACTTGGGCGTCATTACGCGGTCCTCCCGGTGTTGATCACGTTCACTTGTTTGTGCCGGGTGGGCGGACAGCCGTGACTGACGGCGTTGGACTGCGCGGGCTGGCCCTTGCCGTCGCCGAACGCCCCGCCGAGTTCGTAGCTGCGCTTGCCGCCGATCATGTCGAGTGCGTTCCAGAACTCCGGGGTGCGGATCTGATACGCGACGTCCTTGAGCATGCCGGTGATCTTGCCGTTCTTCACCTCGTAGAAGAGCTGCCCGCCGAACTGCGCGTTGTAGCGCTGCTGGTCGATGGAGAACGAGCCGTCACCGATGATGGCGATGCCGTTCTCGGTGGCAGCGATGAGATCCTCCCACACGAGGTCCTTCTCGCCGGGAAGGAGGTTCACGTTGGGCATGCGCTGGAACTGCACGTCGGCCCAAGTCTGCGCGTAGGAGCAGCCGTGCGAGCGCGTGGGTTTGCCCTGCTGTTTGTACCACCCGTCGAGCCACATCGCCTGTTCGCGCGTGGTCTGGTAGTCCACGAACATGCCGTCCTTCACGATGTGGAAGTCCTCGGGCTGCACACCTTCGTCGTCCCAGCCGCAGGCAGAAAGCGAACCCGGCGCGGAGCGATCGGCGAGCACGTTCATGAAGCTCGGGCCCATGCGGAACTTCCCGAGCTTGTCCTCCGGCGGCGCGAGGTAGCTGGTACCGGCGTAGTTGGCTTCGAAACCATACGCGCGATCGAGCTCCGTGGGATGCGCGATGGCTTCGTGGATGGTGAGCCAGAGGTGCGTCGGGTGCAGGATGAGATCGTAGCGCCCCACCTCGACCGGCTTGGCGGTGAGCTTCTGCTTGGCTTCCTCGGCCCAGCGCGCGGCGTGGCGCTTGAGGTCGGCGTCGAGCACGTGCTCGTAGCCGAGTCCCTTGGGCTGGATGTCGGTGGATTGCCGCGTCTGGAAGTCGCGATTGTCAGGCGAGACCATGGTGACCGTCATGCCCGGCTGCGCGCGGAAGATGGTCTGCTGCGTGACCGTGCCGAGTGTGTTGGCGAAGGTCTTCTCGTCGCGCAGGAAGAACATCTGCGAGTTGACGAAGCGCGCGCCGGCGGCGAGTGCGGCGGCGTTGGCCTCGAGGAGGTACGCGACCTTGTCCTCGATGGCGACCGTGAACGGATCGACTTTGATGGGGCTGCGCCAGACGCCGTTGGGCACCGGCGGGTGATGGATGGGCGCGAGCTCGACCGGCTTCACCATCGCGGCGGAGTTGGCACGGGCCTGTGCAACGGCTTGGCGCGCGACACGAGTGACTTCGTCGGCGGTGAGATTGCTCGAGGCGGCGAAGCCCCAGGCGCCGCGCACGAGCACCCGCACGCCGAACCCGAAGGTCTCGTTGTCGCCGATGTTGGTGACGCGCTTCTCGCGCGTGCCGATGTTCTGCGAGCGCGCGCTGGAGATGCGTGCGTCGGCGTATTCGGCACCGGCGGCCTTGGCGGCGTCGATCGCACGGAGCACGAGCTCCTTGTGCGAGGGGTCGCCTTGGAAGACATGCGGCTGCGCGGCGACGGGGCGCGCGAGCGAGGAGGCGAGTCCGACGGCGGCGGCAGCGGCCGCGGACTGCTGGAGGAACTCCCGACGTGAAGCGGTCACGCGATTCCCTCTGCGGAGTGGGGGGCGAGGCCGGAGCGGCGCTCGCAGGATGGGACCGAGAGGCCCCGACGACTGCGGCGAATATACGCCTCGGGGACGATGGTTGGACACAGTGCGCGCAAGGACGGTTTGCCTGCGGCGCCCCCTTTCCATCGTTTCCTGCCCCGGCGACGTTTCATGGTCGTCGTGCGCTGGCGGTTCGTGCGCGGCGACCTTTCTGCACCACCCCCCAATGACACCGAACCGCTGAGCCCCCGTTGCGCGCACTGGTCAAGGCATCCGCTGCTCCTGGATTCGTCCTCAAGGACGTCCCCGTTCCCACCTACCGCGACGACGAAGTCCTGATCCGCGTGAAAGCCGCCGGCGTCTGCGGCACCGACGTGCACATCCACGAGTGGGACGCCTGGGCGCAGGGGCGCTGCAAGCCGCCGTTCGTCGTCGGGCACGAGTTCGCCGGCGTCGTGGAGAAGGTCGGCTCGCTGGTGACCGACGTGAAGGTCGGTGAGCGCGTGACAGCCGAGGGGCACATCGTCTGCGGGCACTGCCATCTGTGCCGCACGGGCAACGCCCATGTGTGCCCCAACACCAAGATCATCGGCGTGGACCGCGACGGTGCGTTCGCCGACTACATCGCGATGCCCGCGACCAACGTGTGGCATCTCGATGACAACATCCCGTTCGAGATCGGCGGCATCCACGACCCGATGGGCAACGCGTTCCACACGGCGTTGCACGGCACGGACCTGCCCGGCGCGACGGTGTTGGTGACCGGATGCGGCCCGATCGGCATCTTCGCGGTGGGCATCGCGAAGGCCGCGGGCGCGTCGCACATCGTGGCGAGCGACGTGAATCCCAAGCGGCTCGAGCTGGCGCGGCGCATGGGCGCGCACAGCGCGGTGCATCCCAAGGACGCCGAGGCGGCGGTGAAGGCCGCGACGCACGGATTGGGTGTGGACGTGGTGCTCGAGATGAGCGGCGTGCCCGCTGCGATCCACCAGGGCTTCGCGCTGGTGCGTGTGGGCGGCCGCGTGCAGATGCTCGGCATCCCGGCCAAGCCGATGGATGTGGATTTCGCGACCGAGGTGATCTTCAAGGGCATCACCGTCTACGGTGTGGTAGGCCGTCGGATGTACGACACCTGGATCCAGAGGACGCAGTTCCTGCGCGCCGGCCAGTTCGACCCGACGCCGGTGATCACGCATCGGTTCCCGCTGGAGCAGCATGCGGAGGCGATCGCGGTGATCAAGTCGGGGGAGGCGGGGAAGGTCGTGTTCGAGATCTCCTGAACCGCGAGAACTCCCCACACGGCGCTGTGAGTTGTGAGTCTTGAGCTATAAGTTGGTGAGGCGGGGGGCGGGTTCATTCGCGCTCCGCTGCTCGGCCAGACCTCTCCGACTCACAGCTCACAATCGCGGTCCATGAACAACTCATTCATCACCAGCCTCCAGAGCGGCCTCGACGACCTCGCCGCCAAGGGCACCCTCAAGAAGCTCAACTTCCTCGACTCGCCGCAGGCCGCGCGGGTGCAGATGGAAGGGCGGGGCGAGGTGCTCATCTTGAGCTCCAACAACTATCTCGGGCTGTGCAATGAGCCTGAAGTGGTCGAGGCGGGAATCGGGGCGCTCAAGCAGTACGGCGCGGGCACGGCGAGCGTGCGCTTCATCTGCGGCACGTTCACGGTGCATCGCGAACTCGAGACGGCCATCGCGCGGCTCGTCGGCACCGAAGCAGCCATGTCGTACGTCTCGGCCTGGAATGCCAACGAAGGGCTCACCGCGACGATCGTCGAGGAAGGAGACTTCGTGGTCTCCGACGCGCTCAACCATGCGTCGATCATCGACTCCATCCGCCTCGCCAAGTCGATCACCAAGTGCACGACGGGTGTGTACCAGCACAGCGACCTCGACGACCTGGTGGCGAAGCTCAAGGCCAACAAGAGCGCGCGTCGCCGCATCATCTGGACCGACGGCGTGTTCTCCATGGAGGGCAGCGTCGCCAAGCTGCCGCAGATCCTGCAGATCGCCAAGGACCACGACGCGATCGTGGTGATGGACGATTCACACGCCACCGGCGTGCTCGGCAAGACGGGGCGTGGCACGGCGGAGCATTTCGGTGTGCTCGGCGAGGTCGATGTGATCACGTCGACGCTCGGCAAGGCGCTGGGTGGTGCGGCGGGTGGGTTCGTGGCCGGCCCGGCCGCACTCTGCGACACGCTCACGCAGCGCTCGCGTCCGCAGTTGTTCTCCAATGCCCTGCCGCCGACGGTCGCCGCGAGTTCGCTGGCCGCGATCGAGTTCCTCGAAGCACACCCCGAGCGCGTGACCACACTGCGCGAGAATGCCAACTACTTCCGGGCGGCGATCAAGGATGCCGGGTTCAAACCGCTCGAGGGCGAGACACCGATCGTGCCGATCATCATCGGCGAGACGGCGGATGCGATTCGGATGAGCGAGATGTTGTTGGCCGAGGGGATCTTCGTGACCGGGTTCGGGTTCCCGGTGGTGCCGCATGGGACGGCGCGGTTGCGGTGTCAGATCTCGGCGGCGCATACGCGGGCGGATCTGGATTATGCGGTAGGGGCGATCCAGAAGGTGGGGAGGAAGGCTGGGGTGCTCAAATAGGGAGTTCGGAGGTTCGGCCGAACTGCTGCACCACAGAGGGCACAGAGGACACAGAGAACGGCGGAGAACTGCCACGGCCACTGCTTCACCACAGGGGCACAGGGGGCGCAGGGGCACGGCGGGCGATACGCGACGGGGTCGCTTGAAGTCGCTGACGACTGCAGAAACAAACGAGGGCGCGGTGGACAGATGTCCGCCGCGCCCTCGTTCGTTCTTTTCAGTGGCACTCAGGTGAGAGACACCGCGGTCACAAAGGAACTCACGAACTCCCTGCAAGTCCCCTGGGCCTCCCTGTGCCCCTGTGGTAGCAGTTCTCCGCAGTGGCATTTCTCTGTGCCCTCTGTGTTCTCTGTGGTGAAAGCAGTTCCCTGCCCCACCACGACCCCTTACTCGGACTTCTTCTTCGGCGCCTTCTTGGCGGCCTTCGCCTTGGGCGCCTTCTCGGCCTTCTCGGCCTTCTCGGCCTTCTCGGCCTTCTCGGCCTTCTCCGCCTTCTCGGCCTTCTCCGCCTTCGGCTTCACGGACTTGGCAGCCTTCTTCGCCTTGCTCTTCGGCGCGGCAACTTCGTCGGGAGCAGCAGCGACCGGCGCAGCGACCGACACGGCGTCTTCGACGACACCGAGCAACAGCAGCGACGGCGGAACGGAGGGCTTCCCACCCGAGCGTCCGCGCGACGGCACCGAGCGCTGACCCATTCCACGCGGCGCGGGGGCGCTCGGGGCAACGGCCGGCGTGGCGGCGGCTTCGGCGACAGCCAACTGATCAGCGATCGACGAGACACCGGCGGCGGCCATCACTTCGAACGCCTCACCGCGCTTGCGGAGATCGATGATCCCCACATCGTGCGCGTCCTTGAGGATGCGCGCGAAGTTGCGCTCGGAGAGCGACTCGCTGTCGCGACCGAGCAGTGCGTGCGCCTTCACACGCACGGTCTCGCTCGGCACCGGGTCCTCACCGGTCGCCACGGCCGCGACCGCATCGCGCACGAGCGCGAACGCTTCATCGCGCGTGAGGCGGATCCCCGCCGCGCCGATGGACGCATCGCCCGACGGACGCGGCGCGTGGTGCGAGCGAGCGTGCTCCTGACGCGGCGGACGTCCACCGCGCTCGGGGCGTGACGGTGCAGCAGCTACCGCGGCGACCGGAGTCGCCTCGACCGCATCAGCAACGATCGCGACCGTGCCGTCGACCGGCGTCGCGGCCGCATCACGCGGACGATCCTCACGATCGCGACCACGTCCACCGCGGCCGCGACGTCCACGACGACGGCCTTCGCGCTCTTCACGCTCGCCCTCGGTGCGCTCGGCGGCGGGTGCGGCCGCCGCAGCGACGACCTCGCCCGACTTGCCGCGCGGCGGGCCGACTTCGAGCTGCCCGTTCTCAAGCTTGTGCACGTGGAGCAGCCCCTTCTGCGAGGCCTCCATGCAGAAGCGCGAGAACTTCGACATGCCGAGGTCCTTCTCGTCGAACGTCGCGTCGATCTCCTGCATGACCTGCTTGAGGCGGTCGGAGCGCATCACGTCGCCGTTCTTCTGCATGCGCGTGATCGCTTCGGTGACCAGCTCCCACGGATCCCACTTCTTGGTGCCGGTCTCGTCGCCCGACTTCACCAGGCCGGCGAGGGCGTTGTACGAGTAGTACTCATCGCAGTTCTGCACGAGCAGGTCGCTGGACGACTCGCGGATGCCGACGCCGATGACGTACTTGCCGTACTCCTTGAGCTTGAGCACCAGCGACGAGAAGTCGGAGTCGCCGGAGAGCAGGATGTACGTGCCGATCTCGGGGCGCGTGAAGACGAGCTCCATCGCGTCGACCGCGAGGCGGATGTCGGTCGCGTTCTTCTTCGAGGAGCCGTAGGCCGGCGCGAAGATGAGGTCGATCGACGACTCGCTCAGCGGCACGATGTACTGCGGATAGCGGCGCCAGTCGGCGTAGGCGCGCTGCACGGCGACCTTGCCGGAGATGATCGCGCTGGAGAGCAGGTTGCGGAGCTCCGTCTGCAGATCGGAGCGGATCCCCATCGTGACGTTGTCGAAATCGATGAGGAGGGCAGCGTTGGGCGCATGGGAGTGCGTGCCGGCGGACAACGCTTGCGGGCCCCGGTGTAAAGGGGCGACCGCGGCGCGCGCAGGGCGCGCGGACGCGGTGAGATTGGAACGTTGGTGCATCTGATCCTGGCGTGAATCGCCTGTGGAGTGTCGCCGCCGAGGTCGCACATGGAGCGTGACCGACGAAGCGGCATCGAGTGCGCGGGGGCGAACGCGCTCAGTCACTCATCTGGACGATTGCTCAGTCCGGAGGACGCCACTGGCGCGGACGCGGAGCCCGCAGTTGGAACGCTGGGAGCGCTCGGCGTGCCGATGATCCCGCGCCCCCAAGGGCGACCGATCATCGACGCGCTAAGCGCGTCCCGACATGAATACTAGCAATCGGCGTCGCAAATGACAGTGGGGGGCCGACTTGGGCCGTGCGTGGGGCCTCGCGAGTGGCTATCGTTTGGAGAGCGAAACCCTCTTCTCCCGACCGCGTACGGGCCCCAGGAGTCGCGTGAAGCACTCTCGCTTCCGAACCCGGCTGTTTGTCATCCTCGCACTCTTCGCGTTCGTGCCGGCGTTGATCCTGACGCTGGCATGGAGCGGCTTCGCCACGAGCATCCTGCCGGAGATCAGCGGCACGGGCGCCTGGCAGCGCGTGGCGGAGAGCGGTGAGCGGGCCATCCGGCTCGCGCGCGAGCGGCCCGGCTCCCCCGAGGCCGACGCCGCACTCGCCGAGCATCAGGCGCAGCTCGGTGAGTCGCGACTGCAGGCGCTGCGGTTCGGCTTCGTGGTCAACCGCGGCGTACGGAACGCCGTGATCGCGTCGTTGATCGCCGTGGTCCTGCTCACCATCATCGCGTCGCGCGTGGCAGGGCACTTGAGTCGTCTGCTCTCGCGGCCATTGGACGAGCTGGTCACGTGGACGGGGTTCATCGCGCGGGCTGAACGGCTGCCCTTGCCCGCCGCCGATGAGCGCCGCGGCGCGCCGGAGTTCAGCACGCTCCGCGATTCGATGCGGCAGATGGCGACCGACCTCGAAGCCGGCCGTCGCGCGACCATCGAAGCCGAGCGTTTGAGTGCGTTCCGCGAATCCGCACGGCAGGTGGCGCATGAGCTCAAGAATCCGCTCACGCCCATCCGCTTCGCCATTGCGAGTCTGCGGCGCAGCGCGGCACCGGAACAGCAGGACGCCTTGGAGGTACTCGACACGGAGTCGACGCGACTGGAAGCGATGGCCAAGAGCTTCGCGCAGTTCGGTCGGCTGCCGGAAGGACCGACGGCACGGATCGACCTCGCGGATCTCGCCCGCGAGGCGGTCCGCACGATCATCCCCGCACAGGTCGTGGTGACGGTCGATGCCGCGCATGAAGCGTTGGTGGTGGGACAGCACGATGCGCTGCATCGCGCGCTGTCGAACGTGTTGCTCAATGCGGTCGATGCGACCGGTGGTCGTGGACCCATCCATGTGCGCGTGGCGGTGGAGTCACCGCGTCCGTCCGCGTCCGGCCCGAGCGGCACGCAGGAAGCGGTGGTCGTCGTGAAGGACGAAGGTGTGGGGATCGCCCCCGAGGCGATCGAGCGGATCTGGGAGCCGTACGTCACCGCGAAGACCGGTGGCACCGGTCTCGGGCTCGCGATCGTGAAGCAGACGGTGGTCGCCCACGGCGGGCGCGTGGATGCCACCAGCACACCAGGCCAGGGGACGGAGATCCGCCTCCGCTTCCCGTTGGTCTCTGAACGTCAGCACGGAGATGCGCACTAATGGAAGACATCGTCGCGATCGTCGGGTTCTTCAGTACGGTCGTCATCGTCGCACTCGGCGTACCGATCGTGCGGTCGATCAATCGCCGCAAGGAGCTCGAGGCATCCCGCGCACCCGCCGATCCGGAGCAAGCGCGCCGACTTGAGCGCATCGAACAGTCCGTCGAGGCGATGGCCGTGGAGATCGAACGGATCAGCGAAGGCCAACGCTTCGTGACCAAGCTGCTCGCCGAACGCGAGCGCGCGAACATCCTGCCGCCGCGCGAGTAAGCCCGCGATGCCTTCGATCCTCATCGTCGACGACGAACCGAACATCCGACGGATGGTCGGCGCCTTGCTCGGCGCCGAGGGTTACGAGGTGCGCGACGCGAGCGACGCGGCGTCGGGACTGGCTCGTGCGGTGGAATACGAACCCGACCTCGTACTGCTCGACCTGATGATGCCCGGGCCCACCGATGGGCTGGAACTGCTCGAACAACTGCGCGCGCGGTTCCCGGATCTGCCCGTGGTGATGATGTCGGGTCGTGCGGGGCTCGCCGACGCGGTGAAGGCGACGCGGCTCGGCGCAGTGAACTTCCTCGAGAAGCCGCTCACGCCCGAGGGCGTGCTGCTCGCGCTCGCGAGTGCACTCGAGCTGCGACAGGCGCGGCGCGAGCGGTCTGCACTGCGTGCGGACTTGGGATTGGCCGGCGATCTCGTCGGCGACAGTCCGGCGATGCGCAGCACGCGCGAGATGATCGCGCGGGTGGCACCGAGTGATGCGCGCGTGCTCATCGGCGGTGAGTCGGGCACGGGCAAGGAACTCGTGGCCTCGGCGATCCACGCGCAGAGCCCGCGCAAGGACAAACCGTTCGTGCGCGTGAACTGTGCGGCGATCCCGCGGGACTTGGTGGAGAGCGAGATGTTCGGTCATGAGCGTGGCGCGTTCACCGGCGCGACTGACCGTCGTATCGGGCGGTTCGAACTGGCACACACCGGCACGCTGCTGCTCGACGAAGTGGGTGAGCTCTCGCTCGAAGCGCAGGCGAAGCTGCTGCGGGCGATCGAAGCGCGCGAGATCGAACGTGTGGGCGCGGCCAAGCCGATCAAGGTGGACGTGCGCATCCTCGCCGCGACCAATCGCGACCTCGCGAAGGAGGTGCGCGAGGGACGGTTCCGTGAGGATCTATTCTTCCGACTGAACGTGATCCCGATGTCGATCGCGCCGCTGCGTGAGCGGCCGGGCGACATCGCGGCGCTCGTCTCGCACTTCGCCGCGCTCAATCGCCGGCGCAGCGGTCAGGCCGCCCCGCAGTGGTTGAGCGATGGCGTGGAGGCCCTCACCCGGTATCGCTGGCCGGGCAACGTGCGTGAGTTGGCGAACATCGTCGAGCGGCTGGCGATCCTGTTCGCCGGCCAGCCGATCGGCGCGAGTGAAGTGGCGAGTGTGCTCCCGGCCGGCGAGTCGTCCACCACGCGCCCCACCGCACTCCCCGACGCCGAACGTCTCGACGTGGGCTTGGCGGATGCACTTGATGAGTATGAGCGACTGCTGATCCAGCGCGCGCTGTCCGCCGCGAACGGGGTGATCGCGGAGGCCGCGCGTCGTCTGCAGACGGACCGTCCGAACCTGTATCGGCGTATGACGCGGTTGGGGCTAGCGGGCGCGGGTGAGTGATCGCCCGGGTACGCTTGCGGACGCGTGCGTACGCAAGCGTCCGCTTCTGACACGCCATCCGTGACACGCTCTGCACCGGCGTGAGGACGGATCGCCCTCGTACTGTTCTCGCAGGTGTTGGAAAGACAACGAGTTGCGTTGACCGTGCCGCGTGGCCCGACGGCGGCACATGCCATGCTTTGTACTGCTGCAGCCTGTAACCTTGGAGTCCTGTGATGTCCCGCGTCCGCACACTGCTCGCTCTCGTCCTCCTCGCGTCCTCTTCGCTCGCGGCGCAGCAACGACCGCGTCCCGCCAGCACGTTGCTGCAGGCGGTCGAGGTACACAACGCCGAGGGGACCATCCGCGTGAACGGTCCGTATGACGTCCCCGTCGACAAAGAGGTGACGTCCGATGTCGCCGTCCTCAACGGCCCGGTCGACATCAGCGGCACGATCTCCGGCACACTGGTCGCGATCAATGCGGACGTGCGACTTCGTACCGGCGCGCGGATCCGCCGCGATCTCGTGATCGTCGGCGGGACGCTCACGCGCGAGGACGGCGTGACGGTCGACGGTGAGGTGCGCACCCAGGCCGAGTTGCTGCGCTACACCATGGATGAAGGGCGCATCGTCCCCGAAGAGGGCCGGTCGGGTGAGTGGCGACCACACTTCGATCGTCCGGGGCGTTCGCGCGGCGAGTCGTACACGGACTTCTTCTTTCTTGCGGCGCGCACGTACAATCGTGTGGAAGGCCTGCCGATCCTCGTCGGCCCGCGATTCCGTCGGCCGACGTCGTGGGGCCGCGTGGAGGTCGAGGCGTTCGGCGTGGTGCGCACGGCAGAGCCCATCCGCTGGGATCGCGGCACACTCGGCCATGAGGCCAAGGCGGATCTGCGGCTTGGCGTGCGCAACGGGCTCGTGCTCAGCGGGCGCCTGTTCGACGTGGTCGCGCCGGTGGAATCGTGGCAACTCACGGACACCGAGTCGGGACTCGCGGCCTTCCTGCTCAAGCGCGACATGCGTGACTACTATGGTCGCCATGGCTGGGAAGCGTCGATGGGTGCGCGCTTGGGCGAAGAAGTCTCGCTCAGCGCTGTGGCCGGCTCCGAGCAGTGGCGCTCCGTGGCCGAACGCCGTCCGTTCACGTTGTTCCGCGACGACGAGACCTGGCGTGTGAACTCGACGTTCGATCCGGGGCGTGTGGATCTCGCGTCGGTCCGCCTGCGCATCGATACGCGCGAGCGCGTGCGGTCGCCGTGGCGGGGCGGATGGTTCATCAATGCGGATGTCGAACGCGGCAGCGGCAGCGTGGTACGCAATCCGGGACCGCTGGGCATCGTACAGCCGGCAGAGGACGTGACCTACACCCGCGGCTTCATCGACGCGCGGCGCTACAACCGCATCTCGCCGGGGACCGAACTCAACCTGCGCATCGTCGCGGGTGGTTCGCTCGGTGGTGATTCGCTGCCCTTGCAGCGCCGGTTCACCATGACAGGCCCGGGCGCCATCGACGGATACGACTTCCGGCGCCTGAACAGTGTCGAACCCGATGTGTTCACCTGCGGCACGATCTCCACGTGGCCCGGTCGTCCGGGGTTGTGCGACCGCATCGCCCTCGCCCAGGTGGAACTGCGCCAGTCGATCGGCTTCGACTGGGACGATTGGTTCGACGGCGACGCGTGGTGGCAGCCGGGTTTCGATATGTCACCGGCGTGGGTGCTGTACGCCGATGCGGGGCGCGGCTGGAAGACGCCCACCGGGCAGCCCGGCATCGGTCATGGGAAGGGCATCCCGCCGCTCTCGTCGTTCCGCACGTCGATCGGCGCCGGGATCGATTTCGGGTCGATCGGGATCTATCTCGCGAAGTCCGTCTCCACCTCGGATGAACCGGTGAATGTGATCGTACGCTTGGGACGCCGCTTCTGACCGTGCGGCGACGAACCTTGGTCGCTGCGTTGGTGTGGGCCGCGACGGCGCCGTTGGCGCCGCTCGCGGCTCAGGCGCGTCCGGGTGTCGAGATCCAACTGCCGACAGCCACTCGGCTGAGCGCGGAGGGGCCGCTGGTGCGCTCGCGCGCGCTGCTCACCGACAGCTACATCCGCGAGTTATTGCAGAACGGATTCCCCGCGCGCCTGCATTTCCGCGTGGAGCTCTGGGCGGATGGACGCATCTTCGACGAACTGCAGCGCAGTGTTGACTGGGACGTGGTCGTGAAGCTCAGCGCGCTGGAGCAGAAGTACGAGGTGATCCAGGTGGTCGGTGGGCGTCCGCTCTCACTTGGCTCGTTCACGCGGCTCGAGGACGCCGAGGCGGCCGCCGCACGCCCCGTACGTGTGCCGATCAGTGCGCCGGCGGAGAACCGGCGGTTCTACTATCTCGCGCGCATCGAGATCATCGCGCTCTCCGGGTCGGATCTGGAGGAGATGAACCGCTGGCTGCGCGGCGAACTGCAGCCGACGATGACCGGCAATCGCAACCCCGGTACCGCACTCACGCGCGGGTTCCGTACCTTGGCGACGCGATTGTTGGGTGGGGAGCGCCGCGAGTTCAGCGAGCGCAGTCCGACGTTCCGACCGGTGACGCGCTGACACCGCGCACCCGCATCCCGCATGACACATGAGTCACGTGGGATGCGCTAGAGCTGCTGCGCCTCGAGCGGGAGTCGCCCGCCGTTGCGCCGCTCCGCGGCTTCGAGCTGCTGCACCACGTCCGCGCCGTAGAACAACTTGATGTAGCGCGACTGGGTGGGCGTGAGCCGACGCACCGCCCACGAGAGATGCACGAAGTGCGGCTCCACGGGCGCGTGCAGGAGATGCATGCCGCACTCGTCCACGAGGTGGTTCGCCTTGCGCGTGTTGCAGCTGGAGCACGCGGTCACGACGTTCGTCCAGATGTTCAGGCCGCCGCGCGAGATAGGGATCACGTGATCGCGGGTGAGCGACTCACGCGGCCGCAGCTCGAAGCTCCAGCGGCCGCAGTACTGGCAGCGGTAGCTGTCGCGCGCGAACAGGAACGTGTTGGTGACCTGGCGGCGGAAGCGGCGCGGCACGTGCACGAACTTCCGCAGCCGGATGACCGCGGGGCGTGGCAGGGCCAGATGCTCCGAACGAACGGAGCGCTCACGGTCCGCTTCCACGATCTCGGCCTTGCCGTCGATGACCAGACGCAGGGCCCGCTTGAGCGGGACCATCGTCAACGGCTCGAACGACGCATTGAGGGCGAGACAACCGACGGTCACGCACACCTCCGAGTGGAGATTGGTCTCCGAAGTCTAACCCGCGTGCGGCGCGCGGCGCCACTCCGACACGCGTCGAGCCGCGTCGGCGACACGGCCGGCGGTCGCCGGGTCGAAGCCGAGCACGGCGCCATCACGCACTCGTAACGATCCGGCGACGACGACGCGGCGCACGGTGAGCGCGGTATGCGCGAACACCAACGCGGCTTCGGGGTCTGCGACCGGCTGGGCGACGGCCGGGATGCCGAACGCCACGAGGTCCGCCTGTTTGCCGACCTCGAGCGACCCGATCGCATGCTCGAGCCGCAGCGCCTCCGCCGAGCCGAGCGTTGCCAAGCGCAGCGCGGCGGCGGCGGGCAACACGTCGGCTCGCTGCGAACGCGCGCGTTGTGTGAGCGAGGCCAGGCGCGCCTCGGCGAGCAGGTCCATGGCGTTGTTCGACGCCATGGAGTCCGTGCCGAGCCCCACGCGTGCGTGTGCGGCGAGGAAATCGAGCAACGGCGCCACGCCGTGCCCGAGCTTGGCGTTGCTCGCGGGGCAGTGGGCCACACCACAGCCGGCCTGCGCGATCTGTGCGGTCTGCGCCGTGCTCACGCGCACGCAGTGTATGAGCAGCGTGCCCGAGCGCAGCAGACCTGCACGGTCGAGCAGCGTGAGCGCGGTCGCCCCGCGTGCGCCGACGGCGATGCCACGCGCGCGCAGCCGCTCGGCGAACGGACCGCTACCGTTCTTGACGAGTTGGTCCTCGGCGTCGCTCTCGGCGATGTGCACGGCGACCGGGAGTCCCTGCTCCGCCGCATACGCCGCCACTGCGGCGAAGAGTGCATCGGACACCGAGTACGGCGCATGCGGTGAGACACCGATCTGCACGAGCGGCGTCGCGTCGGCACGCATGGCGCGCACGGCCGCGTCGAGCACCGCGAGTGATGCATCGCGCTGCGCCGGGTCCGGGCCGAACACTTCGCGGAACGCGATGCCCCGCACGCCGAGTGTGCGCATGGCGCGGAACGGCGCGTCGTTGTCGGCGGTGTCAGCGTAGGTGGTGATGCCGGCACTCAATCCCTCGGCGACACCGAGCAGCGCGGCGTCGGTTAAGTCCGCCGCGGTGAGCACCTCGCGCTTGGCACGGATCAGCGTGCCCACCCAGTCGGCGAACGCGAGGTCCTCGAGCGCCCCACGCAGCATGGTGAGATCGAGATGTGTGTGCGCGTTCACCAGGCCCGGCGCGAGGATCGCGTCGCCGAGGTCATCATCGATGCCGCCGGCCGGCGCGTCAGCACGCGGGCCCACCCAGACGATGCGATCGTCTTCGGTGATCACGGTGCCGTCCGCGATGGGCGGATGCGAGACAGGCACCACCCAGCGCGCGTGGTAGCGGGTTCGCACGCTCACGCGGTCCGTGCGCGGCGGCACACGCTCGCCCGCATCGTCAGGGGACGATCGACTGGCACTCGCCCACCGGCTCGGTGCCGGGCAGGAAGTACTCCACGCGCACGGAGTCGGACATGCAGGCGGGTCCGGCACGCAATCCTGTGGCGGGATCGATCGTCAGCGCGATGATGCCGACCGGTCGCGGCCAATCCGGCGGCGACGGCTTGCGGCTGTAGACCTCGCGCATGAACGAGGTCCACGCGGGTGCGGCGAGCTGTCCTCCCTGCGCGTTGTCCTTGATCTTCTTCGGTTGATCGAAGCCCATCCACACACCGGCAACGAGGTCCGTGGTGTACCCGATGTACCAGACGTCGGTGTAGTCGTTGGTCGTGCCCGTCTTCCCGGCCGTGGGCAGGCTGAAGCCGCCGCGACGGACCGCGGTACCAGACCCGCGCGTGACGACGTCCTTCATCATGTCGACCATGATCCACGCCTCTTCGCGGCCGAGCACCTGCACGCGCTCCGGATCCGCCTCGAACAGTCGGCGCCCGTCGAGCGTCTCCACGCGCAGGATCGGCGTAGGCGCGACGCGCCAGCCGAGGTTGGCGAATGTCGAGTACGACGCGATCATCTCGATCGGATACACATCGGCGGAGCCGAGGGCGATGGACGGGAACGGCGGCACACGCGTGGTGAGTCCGAAGCGTTTGGCCATATCGACCACGCCGCTCTCCCCCAGTTCCATCGTGAGTCGGATGGCCGGGAGATTGCGCGACTGATAGAGCGCGCGACGCATGGTCACGCGGCCCTCGAACTTGAGATCGTAGTTCTGCGGCTTCCAGAGTGAACCGTCGAGCTGCGGCACCTCGATGGGCTCATCGTCAAGGAAGTAGCTCGGCGGGCGCCCGGTCTGCACCGCGGTGGCGTAGACGATGGGCTTGAACGTGGAGCCCGGCTGGCGCAACGCGCGCACCGCACGGTCGAACTTGGAGTCGTCGAAGTCACGACCGCCCACGAGCGCACGGATGGCACCGGTGCGGGGGTCCATCGCGACGAACGCGCCCTGTAGGTACGGCGAGACCGCCCCGCCCTCTTCTTCCGTGCCCGACGCGGCGCGTGCGAGATACTCCTCGTACGTCTGATGCGTGAACTTGCCGAACGTTCCGGCCTCGATGGCGCGCAACTGGCGCTCCATCGCGCGTTCGGCCGCGCCTTGCATGTCGAGGTCAAGCGAGGTCATCACGCGCAGGCCCTGCTCGTACGCCTGGCGACCGAACTTCTTGGCGAGCTCGGCGCGCACCCACTCCACGAAGTACGGTGCGATCTCACCGGCACCACGCGCGGGGCGATACAACCGGAGCGGATACGCCTTGGCGATCGATGCATCGGCGTCGGTGATCGCACCCTCGCGCCGCATGAGCTCCAGCACCGTGTTGCGGCGCTGGATCGCGCGGTCGGGGAATCGACGCGGGTTGTAGCGGCTCGGCGCCTTGGGCAGCGCGGCGAGCATCGCACCCTCGGCGACGGTGAGTTCGTTGATCGGGCGCCCGAAGTAACGCTGTGCGGCGGACTCCACGCCGTAGGCACCTGAGCCGAACGAGATCTGATTGAGATACAGCTCGAGGATGCGCTCCTTGGAGAAGCGCTCCTCGATGCGGCGGGCGACCTTCGCCTCGCGCAGCTTGCGCACGATCGTCTTCTCGCGCGTGAGCCGCTCGGGGAAGATGTTGCGGGCCAGCTGCATGGTGATCGTCGAGAAGCCCTCGGCGAATCCCATCGCCTTCACGTTGGCCCACACCGACCCGAGGATGCGGATGTAGTCGATGCCGTCGTGCCGATAGAAGCGCTTGTCCTCGGTGATGACGAACGCGTCCTTGACGTGCTGCGGGATCTGCTCGAGGCGCACGACCGAGCGACGCTCCAGTCCCACCTCGGCGATGAAGCGGCCGTCGTTGGCGTAGAGGCGTGCGGGCTGCGCGGGCTTGTACTCGTCGAACTGCTCGATCGAGGGACAGGCGTCACCGGCGCAGAGGAACCAGGTCCAGTAGGCCGCGAACCCGGCCATGCCGAGTATGCCGAGGCCCATGAGGCCAAGGCTGAGGATCAGGAGTTTGCGTTTCATCGCGTAGAGCGGAAGCTAGACCCGGTCGGGGGGTGGGGCAACGCGGCCACCTCCCCTACCTTTCCTGCATGACGATCGTTCCGTCCGCCGGATCACTGCCGCTGCTCGAAGAGCTCGAATGGCGAGGGCTCCTCTTCCAGCAGACCGAAGGCTGCGCCGCGGCGCTGGCCAAGGGCCCCGTGCGCGGCTACTGCGGGTTCGACCCCACGGCCGAGAGCCTGCACGTGGGGAACCTCGTGTCGATCATGGGGCTGGTGCGGCTCGCGCGGGCGGGCCACACGGCCGTCGCTCTGGTGGGCGGCGCGACGGCGCTGATCGGCGACCCCAGCGGCAAGTCGGAAGAGCGGCCGATCCGCGCGGTGGACGAGATCCGCGCCAATGCGGCACTCATCGAAGCGCAGATCCGGCGCGTGATCACCAACGCGCTCGGCGCCGACGCCGGGACGCGGGTGTTGTTCCGCAACAACCTCGACTGGCTCGGGCCCATGCCCCTGCTCGAGTTCCTGCGCGACACCGGCAAGCACTTCACGGTGAACTGGATGATGCAGAAGGACTCCGTGAAGTCGCGGATGGACGCCGGCATCTCGTTCACCGAGTTCTCGTACATGCTGCTGCAGGCGCACGACTTCCTGCACATGCACAACCACGATGGCGTCACGCTGCAGTTGGGCGGCAGCGACCAGTACGGCAACATCACCGCGGGCACCGAGCTCGTGCGGCGCGCCGCGCGCGGCGAGGCGCACGGTCTCACGTTTCCGCTGCTCACCGATTCCAACGGCAAGAAGTTCGGCAAGACCGAGTCGGGCGCGGTGTGGCTCGACGCTGCGCTCACGAGCCCGTACAAGTTCTACCAGTTCTGGATCAACGCCGAGGACGCAGACGTGGGGCGCCTGCTGCGTACGTTCACGCTGCTCGACCGCGGGACGATCGAGCGGATCGAGAACGCTCACCGGGCAGAGCCGCACGTGCGCGAGGCGCAGAAGCGCCTGGCGTGGGAAGTCACGACATTGATCCACGGCGCCGACGCGGCGGCCGTGGCGAAGCGGGTGTCGGAGACGGTGTTCGACAAGAAGGCCGACGCGCACGCCCTCGACGACGCGGTGTTCGCCACGCTCGCCGCCGAGATGCCCTACGTGCGCGTGAGCGCGACCGAGGACCACACCGTCGACGTGCTCGGCGTGCTCGAACAGGCGTTCTCGCTGTCCAAGACTGCTGCGCGGAAGCTCATCCAGCAGGGCGCGGTGTCAGTGAACGGCGCGAAGCTCGCGGCCGATGCCACGACGGTCCCGTCGGGCGATGCGGTGCGTGGTCGCTGGTATCTGGTGAGGAAGGGCGCGCGCGAGATCGCGGTGGGCGAGGTCGGCTGACCCCGCCCACCCAATCGTGTCAGCGGACAGCGCCTGGCAGCGAGAGGTTCCCCGACGCGACGTCGAAGATGTCGGCGACACAGAGCAGAGGATCGTGAACACTCGCGTTCACCTTGAGCGCTGCGGTCACACCGTCGAACCGGAACTCGCCAGGGAAGCCGAGCTCCTTGAGCGGTACCTTCACGCGCACGAGGTCGCCGGCGATCTCAGGGTCGTACCCGGGACTGTCGATGTAGAGTGGGAGGCCTGGCCACGTCGCCGGGAGGCGTGGCGTGGCACCTGCGGGGATGTCGCGCACCTTGAGCGCACCGCGACCGCAGCCGTCATCAGCGACAAGCACAACCCAGTGCGAGTGCCACAGGTCCCCGTCGTTCGACGCGTCGCCGTCCCCGTTCTCGTCGTACTTCGGCGTGTCGTC
>JADYYN010000162.1 GCA_020853635.1 Gemmatimonadaceae bacterium | reverse complement strand
GCGGTGATCGACGAAGTGGTAAGCCAGTCGAGCACGCCGGCGAGCTACTGGGCGTACGTGCACCGGCAGTTCCGGACGCTGGAGCAGCGCTGGTTAGCGAGCCGGGAGGATCGCACCGTCGGGGAGCGTTGATGACACAGTGGGCCACCGGCAGGTGGGTGGCCCACTTCACCGGAACGGTGGCCCACATCGCCGGAATGGTGGCCCAGGGACCGGAATCGGCTCAGTCCAACGCGATGACGGAAACGAAATGATGGAGACGAGATGATGAGGTAATTCCACTTTTCTCTTGACCCATGTGGGCCACCTCGGGCATCATGACCTTACCCCAGCGGCTGGCTCTCCTGACCCCGGCACACATCCACCGGAATCGGTGGCCCACTTCACCGGAATACGCAGTCTATCTGCAGCAGATGTGTTCGCACGGGAATTGATCGCCCTGCGAAAGCACACCTTCTTCTCCACTACCGTTCCCGCAAGTATTGAACCGACCTCCGTTTGGTCAGTTTAATTTGAGAAACGGGCGGCGGAACGAGCGCCACGCAATAGGTGTGCGATAGATTGGCGGCTGACTTGTGCGATCGTCGTCGATCCCATCCCGGCGCCCTCGCCAGCGGCCCGCTTCAGCCACCGAGCGCGTCGGTTACCCGAATCGACGACGATCGCGCTCCTGGGAGCCCTGACGTCTGAGTAGCATGCCTTCGAGCGAAGCGATCACCTGAACGCGCTGTTCCATTGATGCACCTCCGAAAACAGTGTTGACAATTTTCCCGATTCGGGAAATATTCATGCACAGTGTAGCATGTACAATCTAAACTGCAAGGATTGAGAAGTGGAAGTCAACGAAAAGACCGCTCGCCTTGAAAATCAGGAATCATTACAGGATCCCCTCACGACAGGTGCCGAACCGCTGGAAGGATCCGGCTTCGAGAACGAACTACCCGAACCCAACGACGAGGACGCCGCCGATGCCTGACGCCGCCGCCCAACCCCAAACCAAGCGCGACTTCCGCCAGGAGGTCACCGACCAGATCATCGAGCTGCTCGAAAAGGGTACCGCTCCGTGGCAGAAGCCCTGGGAGCCCGGCACCTTCCAGATGCCCCTCAACCCAACCAGCGACAAGCCCTACCGCGGCGGCAACGCGCTCCACCTCATCGCCGTCGCCGCCAAGAACGGCTACCAGGACCCGCGCTGGCTGACCTATCGCCAGGCGCAGGAGAACGGCTGGCAGGTGAAGAAGGGCGAGAAGGGCACGCACATCGAGTACTGGCAGTTCGGCGGAAAGTCCACGGCCGCGCCCGAAAGCCCCTCGCCGTCACCGGCCGCGGAGCCCGGCACCGACACGCGCGAGCGCAACGGCCACGCCCCCATCCACCGCATTTACACCGTCTTCAACGCCAGCCAGATCGAAGGCGTCCCGCCACTCCAACCCAAGCAGCCCCAGGAGTGGGAAATCGTCCACGCCGGCGAAGAGATCCTCCGCAACTCCGGCGCCACCATCTTCCACGACCAGGCCGACCGGGCCTACTACAACCGCCGCGACGACGAGATCCACCTCCCGCCCACCGAAGCCTTCAAGTCCCCCGCCAACTACTACGGCACGGCGCTCCACGAACTCGCACACTGGTCAGGCCACCCGTCGCGACTCAATCGCGCCACGCTCAACGAGTCCACCAGCTTCGCCGACCCCAACTACGCGAAGGAAGAACTCCGCGCCGAACTCGCTAGCGTGTTCCTCGCCGCCGAGCGCGGCATCCCGCACGACCCCGAACAGCACGCCGCGTACGTCGGCGCCTGGATCAATGCGCTCCGCAGCGACAAGAACGAAATCTTCCGCGCGGCGAAGGACGCGCACACCGCCGCCGACTTCCTCCTCGAACTCGAACGCGCACCCGAGCTGCGCCGCGAGTCATCCGCGCAGGTCGCGGCGCTGGAGCCCGGCTCGTCTACCGTGAACGTCACCGCGAAGACCACGGCCACTGAGCACCGCAACACCACCGCCGCGCCCGCGGAACAGGAAGCGGCGAAGTCGCTCGTCGCCGCGCAGGAGATCGCTAAGCGCACGCTCGGCGACCACGCCCGCACCTACGAGCCCGACACCGGCTCCGGCAAGTACCGCGGCGAGATCATCGGCGAGACCGACCATCACATCGTGCAGCGCCTCAGCCCGCGCTCCGCCGCCGCGCATCCCAAGCACCTGCTCGCAGAGCCCGTCGCCGCCGGACAGAACGTGCTGGTGGCGTACTCGAATCAACTCGCGCAGCTCAAGCCCAACCACAGCCGCGAACGCGACAAGGCCCTCGCGCGATGAGCACCTACCGCACACCGCCCGTGCCCGGCTTCGTCGGCGCGTACAACTGGCGCGCCCTCGCGCTGGGCCTGGTGCTGCTGTTCGCCACAAACATCGCCGCCACCTACTACGTCACGCATCGCTTCACGCCGCCGTTCCACTGGGCGCTGCTGCTCGTGCGCTACGGCGATCATCCCAACCCGAGCCTTCGCCTCCACATCCTCGCCGGTCCCATGATCATCGTGATCGGTTCCGCCGTCACCGTCGCCGCAGTCTACGCGATGAATCTCAATCGCGCGCGCAAGCTCTCGGCGAACTCCGAAGACCTGCACGGTTCCGCCCGCTGGGCCACACGCGCCGATATCGCAGAGACCGGCCTGCTGCACTCACCACAAGGCGTCTATGTCGGCGGCTGGTATGACGCGACCGAGCGCCGCGTTCACTACCTCCGGCACGATGGTCCCGAGCACGTCCTCGCCTTCGCGCCTACCCGCAGCGGCAAGGGCGTGGGCCTAGTGATTCCGACGTTGCTCGCGTGGTCTGAGTCCGCCGTGATCTACGACATCAAGGGCGAGAACTGGGCGAAGACCGCCGGCTTCCGTCGCAGCCGCGGCCATCTGTGTCTGAAGTTCTCACCGGTTGAAGTGGGCAACGGCTCCCGCTTCAATCCACTCAACGAGGTCCGCATCGGAACCGAGCGCGACGTGTCGGACGCACAGAACGTCGCCGACATGATCGTCCGCACAGGCGAGGACAGCCCGCAGGAGCGCTACTGGCAGGACGCCGCGGCGTCGCTCACCACGGGCATCGTGCTGCATGTCTGCTACGCAGCCGCTGCCGAGGGGCGCGTTGCTTCGCTCGCCGATCTCGTCTGCGCCTACACGCAGCCCGGACAGACGTTCCGCGAGACGCTCGAAGAACTCGAAAACTACCCACACGATCCCGCGTACAAACACAAGTGGCAAACCCGCAGCGGCGAGCGCACGGCAACGCATAACGTGGTGCGCGAGAAGATCCGCGAAATGCTGGACAAGGAAGACAAGGACTTCTCGGGTGTGCTGTCCACGGCAAAGACTGCGCTCAGCGTCTACAGCGATCCGCTCGTTGCGCGGAACACGTCCGGCAGCGACTTCACCATCAATGACCTCGTTAACCACGAGCGCCCCGTGTCGGTCTACCTAGTCGTGCCGCCGTCCGACAAGATCCGCTTGCGTCCGCTGATGCGCCTCATCTTCACGATGATCGTGAACCGTCTGTCCGAGCGTATGGACTTCGAGGGCGCCGCGCGCAAAGCGAACCGGTACCGGCTGCTTTTCATGATCGACGAATTTCCTTCGCTGAAGCGCATGGAGATTTTCGCAGACGCGCTCTCCTACATGGCTGGTTACGGGCTGAAGGCGTATCTGATCACGCAGGACATTCGCCAGATCGTCGACGAGTACGGGCCGAACGAGAGCATCGTGTCGAACTGCCATGTGCGTGTCGCATACGCACCGAACCAGATCGACACCGCCGAACTGCTGTCGAAGATGACCGGCACACGAACAGTGCAGCGCGCGACTTTCAACTTCTCCGGACCGCGCCTTGCGCCTGTGGCCGATCACGTGAGTGCGAGCGTCGATCACGTCGAACGCCCGCTGATGACCGCGGACGAAGTGCTGCGCATCCGGCCGCCGAAGAAGCAGGGGCACGGCGCGCACGAGCGGATCGTGGCGCCCGGCGACATGCTCATATTCGTCAGCGGCACGTTCCCGATCTACGGCAAGCAGATCCTCTACTTCACTGACCCGACCCTCGCGCAGCGCGCGGCGATTCCGCCGCCGACGAAATTCGAGGCGCTCGAATCCGGCAAGGTCGTCGCGCAGAAACCGCATGACCGCACGGTGAACGTCATCAGCCGCGTTGAGTCGTGCGGCTTCATCGAAGAGCTCACGCTCGAACATCACGAAAGGAGCGAATAACGCAGTGCAGAAAAACCGCATCGAACTCGCGGGCTACCTCGCGGCCAAGCCGGAGGTTCGTTATCTTCCGTCCGGCACGCCCGTCGCCAACGTGCGCATGGCGGAGGGGTACCGCTACGCGGATCGCAACCAGCAACAGCAGGAGCATGTCAATTGGCACAATCTCGTGTTCTATGGCGACCTCGCCGAGATCGCGCTGACGTTTGAGAAGGGCGAGAACATTCACGTGGACGGCACGTTGCAGACCCGCCGTTTCACGCCAAAGGATGGCTCGCCGCGCACAGTGTATGAAGTGGTGGC
>JADYYN010000161.1 GCA_020853635.1 Gemmatimonadaceae bacterium | reverse complement strand
TCGAGCTTCTCACGTTCCTCGGCGAGCCGTCGGCGCGTGAACTCCACGCCTTCGCGCAGGTCCTCCACGCCCATCTTCGCTTGGATGAGGGCGCCTTTCATGTCGGCGAGCACCGCGCGCCGATCGGCCGGTGCCACCCGACCGCCGAGGAGGTCGGAGAGCGTCGCACGCAACGATTCGAACAAGGTCGGACTCCGTGAATGACTTCCGGAATCTAAGGGACGGACGCCGGCGTCCGGCTAGTCCGCGTGTCGCCAGCGCGACTCGTCGCGTACCTGCCGCATCAGCCGGTCCGGCGTATGCCGATCGGGGAACAGCAGCTCGTCACTGATCCGGTTGAGCGCGACACGCATGACCGGAAAGCGCTCGGCCGCGCGACCGAAGAGCAGGCCGAGCCCGTACTCGTTCGCCAGACGGTGTTCGGCGGCCATGGTGAATCCGCGGCGCCCGAGTTGCTCGAAATAGTCGAGGTCGGGGCCGCCGCGTCGATGTCGCCGGAACGCGATGTGGTCGGGGAACATGCCGCTGAGCCAGAGCGCGTAGTTCCCGAGGTGCGCCATCACGAGGAAGTTGCGCCGCGGGTCGGGCCCTTCGGCGGCCGCGACGAGTCCGGCGAGGGTATCGAAGGTCTCATCGTCGTGTTCAGCCACGCGGTGGGCGCGGTCGCGCAGCCCGAAGTGCAGGAGGATCGCTGCTGCATAGTCCGCCAGGACACGATCGCGCTCGCCGTCCTGCACGAGGGCCTGCCGAACGAGCACATACGCGAACAGCGGCAGCGACGCATGCGCACCGCGGGGTGTCTCGAGCAGTCCGGCGAGGAGATGCGGATCGTCGAGCAGCGCGTCGAGCCCCTGCTCGCGCAGCGCGGTCTCGGACTGGTCCCGCGCCTCGGTGCCGTGCTGGGCCACCAAAGCGAGCGCGAGGGCCACATCCTCACGCGTCAACTGGGACCGAACGTTCGCGACGATCACCGTGCGACCCTCCGTTGAGTGCCTAGACTGCATACCAGGACTCCCCTGAGCTTCGTCACCCCGAGCGCCGGCTGAAGGTTCCAGCCGCACCCCGGATCCCGCATCACCCCCGCATCCCGCCCCTACCCCGCGCCCCGTACCGCCCACCCGCGCCGCCGTTCAGACGGTCACCGAAAGTGACAAACGCGAACGTTCCAAGGTCTGCAGGGATACGATGGGTAGTCCCCCACCCGCCCCCCCTCTAGCTTTCACCCGTGCTCTATATCTGCATCCCGACCTTCGACGAGGCCCCGACCGTCGGCGTCCTCCTCTGGCGCATCCGCAAGGTGTTCCAGGAGTACACCCGCGAGTACGAGATCCTCGTGTACGACGACGCGAGCACCGATTCGACACGGGAAGTCCTGGAGCCGTACGCCAAGGCCCTCCCGCTGACGGTCATCGGTGGGAGGACGCGCGTGGGCTACGCCAAAGCCGTCGATGCGTTGCTCCGTGAGGCGTCCAATCGCACCAAGTATCCGCGCCGAGACGCCGTGATCCTCCTGCAGGCCGATTTCACCGATCAGCCGGAAGGCATCCCGGAACTCGTGAAGCGCTTCGAGGGTGGCGCCGATGTGGTCGTCGCAGAACGCGTGGTGCCGGAGACGGCCCCTGAGTCCATCCGCAAACTGCACAAGCTCGTCGGATGGCTGCCGAAGGTGTGGCCCATCCGTCAGGCCGTCACGGTACCGGGTGCGCCAGACCCCTTCGGCAGTTTCCGGTTGATGCGAATCACCGTCATCCGCGATCTGCTCAAGGCCGCCGGCGAACAGCCGGCCACCGTCGCGGTGGAGCCGTGGCAGGCCAATCTCGAGTACCTCCAGGCGGCCGTCGCGCAGGCGCGTCGCGTGGAGAACGTGCCCCTGCCGGTCCGATTCGATGTGCGCGTGCGCGACTCGCGTCGTGATCCGTGGCCCGATGCGTGGGCGCTCGTGCGCGCCGGTTGGGCGGCGCGCGGCCGCCCTCGCCCTCGTCCCACCGCGTGATCGCGACCGTGTCGCGTCTGCTCGCAGCCGCTGCACTCTCGGGTGCGCTGAGCGCTGCGCCGTCGGAGGCAGAGGCCCAGACGACGATGCCTCCTGCCGCGGTGGCCGGCAGCACTTCCACCGCGCGCGCCGCAGTGCCGTTCCTCGTCGGCGAGGACCTCGCGTACGACGTCCGCTTCGGCGCCATCCGTGTGGGCAGCGGACGCATGCGCGTGCTCGGCATCGAAAGCATCCGCGATCGCATGGCCTGGCATGTGCGATTCACCGTGAGCGGCGGCACGTTCTTCTACAAGGTGAACGACGTCTACGAGAGCTGGATGGACGTCGTCACGCTCAACTCGCTGCGCTACGTGCAGGACACCGATCAGGGCTCGCGCGAGCGCGAGCGGATCTTCGAGATCTTCCCCGAGCGCGCGATCTTCCAAGAGGTCTTCAAGAAGAACCGTGAGCTCCCCTCCGTCGCCAACCCGCTCGACGACGGCAGCTTCCTGTTCTACATCCGCACCGTGCCGCTCGAAGTCGGCAAGACCTACGAGTTCAATCGCTACTTCAAGCCCGAACGCAATCCGGTCACCATCCGCGTGCTGCGCCGCGAGCGCATCAAGGTGCCGGCCGGCACGTTCAATGCGATCGTGCTGCAACCGATCATCAAGACCTCAGGCATCTTCTCCGAGGGCGGCCAAGCCGAGATCTGGCTCACCGATGATGACAAGCGCATGATGCTGCAGATGAAGTCGCGCCTCTCGTTCGGTTCGCTCAACCTGTACCTGCGCTCCTACAAGCTCTCTGCGACCGACACCACCAAGCAGGAGAACGAGTGAGCAAAGATCGTCGCAGTCCACGCGAGACCGACCTGTCGCGTGTGCGCACGGTCCCCATCGCCATCCGCCCCAACAAGGTCCGCGCCGAGGAGTTCGCCACGGCGCCGGGTGCGGATCGCTCGTTCGCCGCGTTCGTGAACGCGCTACCGGACGTGCTCAAGGCTCAGGACTTCGACAAGGTCGTCGACGCCGTGGTCCAGGCGGCGAAGAAGAAGCGCGGCGTCATCGCCATGCTCGGCGGGCACGTCGTGAAGACGGGCATCGGCCCGATCCTCGTGGACCTCATGAAGCGCGGCGTCATCACGCATCTGGCGATGAACGGCTCCGCTGCGATCCACGACTACGAGATCGCGCGCTTCGGTGGCACCTCGGAGGACGTCGCAGCCGGACTCAAGGACGGCTCGTTCGGCATGGCCGAAGAGACCGGGCGCGGATTGAACGAAGCGTTCATCGCCGGACAGGCACACGGCTGGGGCATGGGCGAGTCGGTGGCGCGCGCGCTCGAAGCGCAACCGACCCTCGCGCATCCCGAACATTCGATCATCCTCGCCGCGTACCGGCACTGGATCCCGGTGACCGTGCACGCCGCACTCGGCGCGGAGATCATCCATCAGCATCCCGCCGCGAGCGGTGCCGCGATCGGCGACACGAGCCATCGCGACTTCCGTCGCCTCGCCGCCTCCTGCGAGGACCTGCATCAGGGCGGCGTGGTGCTCAACCTCGGTAGCGCCGTGATCATGCCTGAGGTGTTCCTCAAAGCGCTCACCGTCGCGCGCAACGTGAGTGAGGGGAAGCCGACCGATTTCACCACCGCCGACTTCGACATGCAGCGCCACTACCGGCCGCGCGTGAACGTGGTGCAGCGGCCGGTGCTGAGCGGTGGCGCCGGGTACGAGATCACAGGGCACCACGAGATCATGATCCCGTTGCTGGGGTGGGCGGTGGCGGAGCGGCTCGACGCTCCTGTCTGAGGTCGACCGATTCACCACAGGGGCACAGGGGACGCAGGGAACAGCAAAGGGGACCCAGCCTTCGTGGCCGGGTCCCCTTTTTTGTTGTTCGCGGTGACTCCGCGGTGCCGTGCCCTGTGGCCCCTGTGGCCCCTGTGTACCCTGAGTCCCTGTGTTGAAGTCGTCCTGCACTCCTCTGTGCCTTCTGTGGTGAAAAGGGCCAGGCGCGGGACCGACCCTACTCGCCCCCGAACTTCGACCGCAGATCCTTCGCCGTCTCCGGCGCGAAGATGCGGATGACGACGTAGACCATGAGCCCGATGATCAGCACCGGGATCGCCATGCCGAGCAACCAGAAGATCAGCCCGAACAACGTCCCCATGATCCCGAAGAGGATCTTGAGTGCGAAGAGGCCCGCGAAGGCGAGTAGGCCGATAATGAATACGGTGCGCAGCATGAGACGGTCCTGTTGGGGAGTTGCTGTCTGTACGATTGCCGTTCCCTTGGAGTTTCGGTAGTCAGTAACACTACGGGGCGGTGCGGGATGCGAACGGCTCACCACAGGGTCACAGGGGCTCCCCTGTGTCCCCTACGTCCCCTGTGTCCCCTGTGTCCCCTGTGTCCCCTGTGTCCCCTATGTCCCCTATGTCCCCTGTGTCCCCTGTGTTTACGAACCTCCGCCGTTCACTGTGCCCTCCGTAGGTAGAAAGCAGTAACTATCAAAATCAACAATTGATGGTTACGCACCCTACCCCCTCAGCCCCGCTGACTATATCCTCCCTCATCGATAGTCCCCTCGACTCCCCCAAGGGACCCCGCCCGATGTCCGAAGTCCTCTACCAGATCATGGGCCGCCACCGCGCGGAGCCCCTCCCTGAGCGGAAGCCCTCCTGGCTCAAGGTCAAGGCGCCCGGCGGGAAGAACTACCTGCATCTCAAGCAGCTCATGCGCGAACTCGACCTCCACACGGTCTGCGAGGAAGCGCATTGCCCCAACGTCGGCGAGTGCTGGGAGCACGGCACCGCCACCTTCATGATCCTCGGCGATGTCTGCACCCGGAACTGCGCCTACTGCGCCGTCGCCCACGGACGCCCGCCCAAGTTCGATGCCGCCGAACCCGGCCGCGTCGCCGAAGCCGCGCAGAAGATGAGCCTCCGACACCTCGTCATCACCAGCGTGGACCGCGACGATCTCCCCGACTTCGGGGCCTGGGCGTTCGCCGAGACCATCCGACAGGTGCACGAGGCCGTTCCGGGCTGCTCGGTGGAAGTGCTCGTGCCCGACTTCCAGGGAAATGAGGACTCCATCCGCACCGTCCTCGAAGCCCGCCCCGAGATCTACAATCACAACACCGAGACCGTCCCGCGCCTCTACAAGAAGGCGCGACCGGGCGGTCGCTACGAGCGCGTCCTTGAGATCTTCCGCCTGTCCAAGCGGATTGCGCCCGATATTCCTACCAAGACCGGCCTCATCCTCGGCATGGGCGAGACCAACGAAGAAGTCCTCAAGACCATGCGCGAGCTGCGCGAGGTCGATGTGGACATCCTCACGCTCGGCCAGTACCTCCGCCCGTCGGATGACCACATCAAGCTCGATCGGTACGTCACGCCCGACGAGTTCACGATGTTCCGCGTCGAGGGCAAGGCGATGGGCTTCAAGCACGTCGAATCCGGCCCACTGGTCCGCTCCAGCTATCACGCCTGGGAACAGGTCCAGGCCGCCGAGCTCGCGAAGTAAGTCGAGAGACGCGAGGGACGGGCGCACGGGTCGTTCCTCCCGCATCGCCCCTCCTCACGTCTCCCATCCCCCCTCTCCCATCCGCCCCTATGGCCTCCAAGAAGAAAGCCGACGGAAAAAGCCTCCCCGGCGACGCCGCGCTCCGAAAGGAGATGCTCCACTCGATGCTCCTGCAGCGCCGCTTCGAGGAGAAGGTCGGCGAGGCGTACGCCCTCGGGAAGATCGGTGGCTTCTGCCACCTCTACATCGGGCAGGAAGCCGTCTCCACCGGCATCATCTCCATGCTGCGCCCCGATGACTACGTCATCACCACGTACCGCGACCACGGGCAGGCGCTCGTGCGCGGCCTGACCCCGCGCTCCGTGATGGCCGAGCTCTTCGGGCGCATCGATGGCTGCTCGCGCGGCAAGGGTGGCTCCATGCATCTCTTCGACCGCAACACGAACTTCCTCGGCGGACACGGCATCGTCGGTGGGCACGTGCCCGTCGCGGCGGGTGTCGGCTTCGCGATCAAGTACCGCGGCGGCGATCAGGTCATCGTCTGCTTCATGGGCGAGTCGGTGGTGAACACCGGCGCCTTCCACGAAGCGCTCAACATGGCCGCGCTCTGGAAGCTCCCCTGCGTGTTCGTGATCGAGAACAACAAGTACGGCATGGGCACCGCCGTCGAGCGCGCCGCCGCCATCAAGGACCTCTCCCGTCGCGCCGACGCGTACGACGGTATGCACGGCGAGTACGTCGATGGTCAGGATGTCTTCGCCGTCCGTGAGGCCACCGAACGGGCGCTCGAGATCGCGCGCCGCGACCCCAAGCCGGTGTTGCTCGAAGTGCGCACCTACCGCTACATGGGCCACTCCATGTCCGACGCGGTCAGCGGCACGTACCGCACCAAGGCCGAGCTGGACGAATATCTCAAGCGCGACCCGATCAACCTCCTCAAGGCGCGCATGCTCGAGGCCGGTGACATCACCGACAGCGACTTCGCCGCGATGGAGCAGGAGATCAAGGCGGTGTGTCAGGACGCCTGGGACTTCGCCGATGCCTCGCCTGAACCCCCGCTCGAGGCGCTCTACGAAGACGTCCTCGTCGACACCACGAGCTGACCGAACCATGGCCATCATCACGTACCGCGAAGCGCTCAACCAGGCCCTTCGTGAAGAGATGTCCCGCGACGACCGCGTCTTCCTCATGGGTGAGGAAGTCGCGGTCTACAACGGCGCCTACAAAGTCTCCAAAGGATTGCTCGAGGAGTTCGGCGAGATGCGCGTGGTCGACACGCCCATCACCGAACTCGGCTTCGCCGGCGTCGGCGTCGGTGCGGCGATGGTCGGCCTGCGCCCCATCGTCGAGTTCATGACGTGGAACTTCGCGCTGCTTGCACTCGACCAAGTCGTGAACGCCGCCGCGAAGATGCTCTACATGTCGGGTGGCCAGTACCCGATGCCGATCGTCTTCCGCGGCCCCAGCGGCGCCGCGCTGCAGCTCTCGGCGCAGCACTCGCAGGCGTGGGAATCGTGGCTCGCGCACATCCCGGGCCTCAAGGTCGTCACGCCGGGTACGCCGTACGACGCGAAGGGATTGCTCAAGGCCGCCATCCGCGATGACAACCCCGTCATCATGCTCGAAGGCGAGATGCTCTACAACACCAAGGGCGAAGTGCCGGCCGAGGACTACATCGTCCCCATCGGCAAGGCGGACTTGAAGCGCGAAGGTGAACACTGCTCCATCATCACCAACGGCAAGATGGTGCTCGTGGCGATGAACGCCGCCGACCAGCTCGCCAAGGAAGGCATCCGCGTGGACGTCGTCGACCTCCGCACGGTGCGTCCGATGGATGTGGAAGCGATCACCACGTCGGTGAAGAAGACCAACCGCGCCGTCGTACTCGAGGAAGGCTGGGAGCTCGCCGGCATCGGCGCGCAGGTGGTCGATTACATCCAGCGCGAGTGCTTCGATGATCTCGACGCGCCGGTGGTGCGTGTGCATCAGGCCGACGTGCCGATGCCATATGCCAAGGCCATCGAGAAGGCGGCCAAGCCGGACCTCGCCAAGACGATCGCGGCGGTCAAGAAAGTCATGTATTTGGGATAGATGGCAGATGGGGGATGGTGGATAGTGGATGAAGAACTACCCACCGCCAACGACTGACATCAGGTATCTGCTCTCACAACTCGATCCCGACTATGGCAACGAAAGTGTTCATGGAGGCCTTGAGCCCCACGATGGAAGAAGGCCGCCTCGTGAAGTGGCTCAAAGCCGAAGGTGCGACCGTGAAGGCCGGCGATATCCTCGCCGAGGTCGAGACGGACAAGGCCGTCATGGAACTCGTCGCGCGCGGTGATGGTGTGCTGCGCAAGCAGCTCATCACCGAAGGCACCACGGCGCCGGTGAGCTCGCTGGTGGGTGTCATCGGCAGCGCCGATGAAGACATCTCCGCGCTGCTCGGTGGCGCCGCGGCTCCGGCAGCGGCGCCTGCCGCTGCACCTGTTGCCGCCGCTCCGGTGGCTGCGCCCGCTGCGGCTCCGCGTCCGGCTGCGCCCGCGGCGCCCGCAGCGCCCGCACCCGCCGCGCCCGCATCCCCCGCCGGCCGCGTGATCGCCTCCCCGCTCGCCCGCCGCCTGGCCGGCGACGAAGGCGTGAACCTCAACGCCATCCAGGGCTCCGGCCCCGGTGGCCGCATCGTCAAGCGCGACATCGAAGCCGCGATGGCGAGTGGTGGAAACGCGGGAGTGAGCGCAGCTGCTCCCATCTCCTCTCTCACATCTCCCATCAGCAGTTTCCGAGATGAGCCGCTAACGCAGATCCGCAAGACGATCGCCCGCCGTCTCGCGGAATCCATCGGCCCCATCCCGACGTTCTATCTCACCGCGGAGTTCGACTTGAACCGCGCCGCCGAGATGCGCGCCGCCGCGGCCGAGCTCGGTGATGCGTTCAAGTTCTCGTTCAACGATCTCGTCCTGAAGGCCACCGCCACCGCGCTCACGCAGCACCCTGAAGTGAACGCCCACTGGCTCGGTGACCGCATCCGCTACTTCAGCAACGTGCACCTCGGCATGGCGGTCGCCACGGACGACGGACTCATCGTCCCCGTGATCTTCAACGCCGAGCAGAAGCGCATGAGCGAGATCTCCGCCGAGGCGAAGGTCCTCGCGAAGAAGGCGCGCGAACGCAAGCTCAAGCCCGAGGAGTTCACCGGCTCCACATTCTCGGTGTCCAACTTGGGCATGATGCAGATCGACCAGTTCACCGCGATCATCAATCCGCCCGAAGTCGGCATCCTGGCCATCGGCGCGATCGAGGACAAGGTCGTCGTGGGCGCCGATGGCGCCTTCGAAGTCCGCAAGAAACTCCGCGTCACCATGAGCTGCGACCACCGCGTGATCGACGGCGCCGTGGGCGCGAAGTTCCTGCAGACGCTGCGCCGTTTGATCGAGAACCCATTGTTGCTGGTGTTTTAGTCGCAGTTCCCAAGAGAACCGAATGAAGTGAGCTGTGCTCCTACATCTCACATCTCCCATCTCCCATCTCGACTCCAATGTCCACATTTGACGTGATCTATGTAGGCGGCGGCCCCGCCGGCTACGTCGGCGCCCTCCGCTCCGCCCAGCTCGGCCAGAACGTCGCCGTCGTCGAACGCGAAGGACTCGGCGGCACCTGCGTGCTCTGGGGCTGCATCCCCGCCAAGGCACTCCTCGAGGCGGCGAGCATCGCGCAGAAGGTCGCCAAGGGCAAGGAGTTCGGTGTCACCGCCGAGAAGGTGACACTCGACTACGGCGTCGCAATGAAGCGCTCGCGTGCGGTGTCGGCGCAGAACTCCAAGGGCGTCGAGTTCCTCTTCAAGAAGAACAAGATCACCTGGCTCAAGGGCACCGGCGCACTCGGCGCAGGCAAGACCGTGAAGGTCACCGGCGCGGATGGGAAGGTGGAGACGCACACCGCCACCAAGGCGGTCGTGATCGCCACCGGCTCGCGCGTGAAGGGCCTGCCGCAGATCGGCCTCGAACTCAACAAGACCACCGTCATCTCCTCCGACGAAGCGCTCACGCTCGACAAGGCGCCGGCCACCATGGCGGTCATCGGTGCGGGTGCCGTGGGCTGCGAGTTCGCCGACGTGTTCAACGCGTTCGGCTCCAAGGTCACCATCCTCGAGGTGATGCCGCGTCTGCTGCCGGTCGAGGACGAAGACTGCTCCGTCGAACTCGGCAAGGCGTTCAAGAAGCGCGGCATCGAGGTGATCACCGGTGCCAAGCTCGGCACGGCGAAGGTGTCGAAGACCGGCGTGACCATCCCGGTGGAAGCGGGCGGTGAGAAGAAGGACATGACCTTCGATCTCGTGCTCGTCGCGGCGGGCCGCGCGCCCAACGTCGATGTGCCGGGCCTCAAGGAAGCGGGCGTGCAGATCACCGAGCGCGGCTTCATCAAGGTCAACGACAAGCTCGAGACCACCGCCAAGGGCATCTACGCGATCGGCGACGTCGCCGGCCCGCCGATGCTCGCGCACAAGGGCTCGCGCGAAGGCCACGTGGTCGCCGATATCATCGCCGGTGTGCATCACCATCCGGTGAACTACGGCAACATCCCCAATGCCACGTACTGCCACCCCGAGGTCGCCAGCATCGGTCTCACCGAGGCGCAGTGCAAGGAGAAGGGTCTCAAGTACAAGGTCGGCAAGTTCCACTTCTCCGCCAACGGGCGCGCGCGCACCAGCGGCGAGACCGAAGGCTTCGTGAAGGTGATCCGCGACGAGAAGTACGGCGAGATCCTCGGCGCGCACATCATCGGAGCGCACGCCACCGAACTCATCCACGAGTTCGCGGTGGCCCGTGAGAACGAGTACACGGTCGAGGAGATCGATCTCGCGATCCACGCGCATCCGACGCTCAGCGAGGCGATCGCCGAAGCGGTGCTCGACTCGATGGGCAAGATGCTGCACGCGTAACCCCGACGTGCGGGACTTCCTCGTCCTCGACCTCGGCCTCCGCAGCTATGCGGAGGCCTTGTCGTTCCAGCGGCAGCTCGCGGCGGCCCGCATCGCCAAGCGCGTGCCGCAGGACGTGCTCGTGCTGGTGGAGCATCCGCCGGTCATCACGCTCGGCCGCTCGACCAAGGCGGGGAATCTGCTCGCATCGAACGAACTGCTCGCCGCACGCGGCGTGGAGTTGTTCGAGGTGGAACGCGGCGGCGATATCACGTTCCACGGGCCGGGACAGCTCGTGGGGTATCCGATCGTCGACCTCACCGAACACAAGCAGGACCTGCATTGGTATCTGCGGCAGGTGGAGGAGGTGCTCATCCGCGCGATGAGTGCGTTCGCGATCGCCGCGGTCCGCAATCCCGGCAAGACCGGCGTGTGGACCAACGACCGCAAACTCGCCAGCATCGGCGTTCACGCGCGCCAGTGGGTGACTTGGCACGGCTTCGCGCTCAACGTGACCACCGACCTGAGCTACTTCGACCTCATGGTCCCCTGCGGCATCGCCGACGTGACGATGACCTCGGTGGATCGCGAACTGCTGGAGCAACGGTCGAGCATGTGCCTCGTGTCGAATCCCGCGCTGGGAGATGACGTACGGGAGGCGGTGGTGCGATCTTTCGGCGAGGTGTTCGAGCGGCGGCCAGTGGCGACCACATTGGCGGCGATCGAACCTGCACTCTTGGAGAGTCCGTGATGGTCGGTGTCATCCCGCGTCTGCGCCCGTCGGCGGTCGTTGCGATCGCCCTGCTCGCCTTCGCCTGTGGTGGCGGCCCCAAGGCCGATCCCGCGCCGAGCCCGGGCGAGGGCGTGACCATGATCACGCCGCCACCCGAGTCGCTGCGCGCTGCGCCCGATCTCTTCCCGCCCGCGCCCGTGATCGTGCGCGCCGAGCGACCGCGCGCGTGGGACGATCTCGACACCAACACTGTGCGACTGCCGATCCTCGTCGCGACCACGCGACGTGCGGTCGCGGCAGAGCGCCCGGGCTTCCGCTTCGGCACCACCGACGCGAACGACCTCAGCTGGGGTCTCTCGCAGGTCACCGTGCCATCGTACCGCGTGCGCGCCGAAGGGGAGATCCCGCTGCCCGGCAGCGAGGCCGACCCGGATCCCTCGCGCCTGATGTTCATGAACTCGCTCATCCCGGCCGACTCCAATCGCTTCCTGCAGCGCGTGAGCGATGATCTGTCGCGCACCAAGTCGCGCGACATTCTCGTGTTCGTGCACGGCTACAACTCCTCGTTCGAGGAGGCCGCCGTGCGGCTCGCGCAGCTTGTCGCCGACATGGGCTACGACGGCACCGCGGTGCTGTTCAGTTGGCCGTCAGCGGGTGCGCTGAGTGGCTACGTGCGCGACCAGCAGACCGCGCGCAACGCCGGCTGGCATCTGCTGCGGCTGCTCCGCGACCAACTCCCGCGCACCAACCCCGATCGCATCCACGTGATCGCCCACTCGATGGGGTCCGAAGTGCTGAGCAAGGCGCTGTCGCTCATCGACCGCGGCGACTCGCTCCCGCAGCTCGGCCAGGTGGTGTTCGCCGCACCGGACGTGGACGCGCGCATCTTCGGGCGCGAGATCCTACCCACGCTGCGCCAGCGCGCACAGGGCGTGACACTCTACGCGTCGAGCGAGGACGAAGCGCTGCGGGCCTCTCGCGTGCTCAACGGTGTGTGGCGGCTCGGGCTCGGCGGCGACTCGCTCTCGGTGTTCGACGGCATGACGACCGTCGATGCGACGCGCGTGCGCGGGGATGTGCTCGGGCACACGTTGTTCGGGAATGCGGCGCTGTTGTCGGACCTGTTCGCGGTGCTCACCGAAGGGCGCAAACCGAACGAGCGGCGCTTGCTGCAGGTACGGCGCGCGGACGGGAGCGTGTACTGGCGGTTCCGCTAAGCAGGTCAGAAGTCGACGAGGAGCATCCCCGCGAACGGCGCCCCACCACCGACCGCATCCGTCATCACCACCGACCGCATCACGCGCTCGCCGAACAGATTCGTCACGTCGATCAGCGTATTGGTCGTCCCCGCCGCCGTGATGCGCACACGCTGGTTGCCCACGGGGAACACGTAGTACTCCGTGTTCCCGCGGAACGAGAGACCGGTCACCATGGGCGTCGCGCCCGCGAGTGACGCGCTCACGTCGGTCACGTACACATCGACCAGCCCGGCCGACGGCGCCGCGTGCAGGATCCGCAGCTTGAACTCGCCGACGTCCGGGATGGACGCCGTATCTGGCGCGACCACCGGCTGCACGTCGTTGAGCAGTCCCGTGGAGATCACGGTGTACGCGCGCGGGAACTCCACCGGGACCGTGAGATCCATGAGCATTGTGGTCGTCCACACCTGCCGGATCTGCACGCGACGATCCCCCGCACGGACGCGCAGGAACCCGGTTTCCGCCCGGTAGCCCAGATTGGCGCCGACGGTCGACGAGTCGAACAGCAAGTCCACCACCGGCGCGTTCGGCACTGCCTGAATGAACCGGAGATGCGACGACGGTCCCGTCGTCATCGGGGAGTCGTCGATGCAGGCGCCGCACACCAGCAGCAGGAGGGCGAATCCTCGACGCACCCAGACCCCCACGCGTCGGGCACGAACGATCGGCGCTGAGCCCACGGGCAGTTCGAGAGAGAAGTCCATGCGGGGAATCTCACGCCTCGACCGTCGCATCACCAGTCAGCGGTCAAACGATCCGGATCGCGTCCGCCGGATACTCGGTCGCCGTCGCTTCGGGATATATTCAGTCCGTGTCCGACACTCCTCGCGCCTACCCTCCTCGCGTCCGCGAGGTCGCCGCTCGCCGCACGGTGGATTTCGCCGCCGAGCTGAACGACGCGCAGCTGAAGGCCGCCACTCATCCCGACGGGCCGCTGCTCATCGTCGCCGGTGCGGGCACGGGCAAGACACGCACGCTGGTGTACCGCGTCGCGCACCTGATCGAACGCGGCATCCGCCCCGAGCGCATCCTGCTGCTCACCTTCACCCGACGCGCCGCGCAGGAGATGCTCGCCCGCGCCGAACGCCTGGTGGGCAGCGAGAGCCGCGCAGTGCACGGCGGCACGTTCCACGGCACGGCGCATCGCCTGCTCCGCCGCTTCGGCCCCGAGGCCGGGCTGCCGGGCGACTTCACGATCCTCGATCAAGGCGACTCCGAGGATCTCATGCAGCTCTCGCGTGCGGCCTGCGGCCTCGCCGACAAGACGAAACGCTTCCCCAAGAAGGAGACGCTGCATCACGTCTACTCGCGGCACGTGAACACGGAGATCCCCGTGGGTGCGATCCTGCGCGAGGAGTACCCGCGGTTCATCGAGTTCGAGGACGACTTCGCCCGTGTCTTCGCCGACTTCACGGCGCGCAAACAGGCGCGCGATCTCGTGGACTACGACGATCTGCTGCTCTACTGGGCCATGCTCCTCGAAGCCGAGCCCGCGCGCGCCATCGGCGACCGCATCGGCGCGCTCTACGACCACATCCTCGTCGACGAGTTCCAGGACACCAACGTGCTGCAGGCGCGCATCCTCAAGGGCATGTGCCGCGTGCATCGCAACATCACGGTGGTGGGCGATGACGCGCAGAGCATCTACGCGTTCCGCGGCGCGACCATCCGCAACATCCTCGACTTCCCGCGCGACTACCCTGGCGCCGCGGTGGTCACGCTCGAACAGAACTACCGCTCCACGCAGCCCATCCTCGACGCGTCCAACCTGCTCATCTCCCGCGCCGAGGAACGGTACAGCAAGGAGCTGTACACCAAGCGCACGGGCGGCGAGAAGCCCTGGCTGGTGACCGCACAGGACGAGCATCAGCAGACGCGCTTCGTGGTGGACCGCATCCTCGAGTTGCATGAGGCCGGCACGCCGCTGCGTGAGATGGCCGTGCTCTTCCGCGCGGGATACATGAGCGCAGACCTCGAGATCGAACTCACCGCGCGCAACATCCCGTTCGAGAAGTGGGGCGGGCTCAAGTTCCTCGAGGCCGCACACGTGAAGGACGTGCTCGCGTTCCTGCGTGTGCTCGAGAACCCGCGCGACGAAGTGAGCTGGTACCGGTTGCTGCTGCTCATGCCTGGCATCGGTGACACCACAGCGCGCAACGCGATCCAGTCGATGATCGACGCGGCGTGGTCGCACGAATCGTTCGGCCGCTTCAATGCGCCACCCCGCGCCAAGGCCGCGCACGGCGCCCTCGTGCAACTGCTCGCCGCGTTGCGCTCACAGTCCGCCGGTGACGACCACAGTGTCGCCCACGAGATCGCCCGCGTGCGCGGACTCTACGACGACATCCTGCGCGAACGCTACGATCGCGTGGAGCCGCGCCTGGCTGACCTCGAACAACTGCAGGGCATCGCCGGAGGCTATCCCGATCGCGCGAGCTTCCTCGCGGCACTCGCGCTCGATCCTCCGTCCGCCACCAGCGACCTCGGCTTCGGTGGCGAGAACGAGGACGACACGCTCGTCCTCTCAACGGCGCACAGCGCCAAGGGCAAGGAGTGGGACGCGGTCTTCGTCATCTGGGCGGTCGATGGCTGGTTCCCCATGTCCCGCGCACTCGGCGATGACGATCAGATCGAAGAAGAGCGGCGACTGATGTACGTCGCACTCACGCGCGCGCGGCATCATCTCGCGGTGACGTATCCGATGAACGTCTACGATACGCGGCGCGGGGCGGACTACTCCTTCGATCAGTTGAGTCGGTTTCTCGATCGCGGGGTGCGCAACGCGTTCCAGCGTGTAGTGCTGCAGGTGAGTGAAGGGCTGCCTGCACCCGAGACCCCCGCGGCGGCGCCCGTGGTCGATCTCAAAGGGATGCTGCGGTCGCGGTTCGGGGGTGGATCGTAACTGCCTTTACCACAGAGGGCACAGAGGACACAGAGAACTACTGAGGCACTGCGGACCACAGGACCACAGGACCACAGGGACTCAGGGGGCACAGGGCTCACAGGGGAAACAGCGCGGGGAACCCGACTATCGTGGCGGGTTCCCCGTTTTCTTTTCTCAACTGCGCACGCACGAACGAGTCGAGCGCTCCACACCCCCTGAGCCCCCTTTCCCCCTGTGTTTGCAGTTGCTGTTGCCGTTGCCCCTCAAACCGCAGTTCTCTGTGCCCTCTGTGCCCTCTGTGCCCACTGTGGTGAAAGCAGTTCCGCCGTTACTCCGGCACAGCCACTCCCCAAGCGCCACGCCGATGCTTCCCCACGATGCTGGAGACAGCCCGAAGCAGATCTCCCCCGGACTCTTCGTACTCCCGCTCGAACGCCTCGAGGTCCGTCAAATAGATCCGCCGTCCCATCAACGCCGCATTATCGAGCTTCACGCGCTCGGCGTACGCCGGCGGCAGCGTGCGAAGCAGGGGCGCGATGGAATCCACGAGCGTGCGACGCGCCGCACTATAGATCGAATCACGTAGCGTGATCCGTTGCGACCGCAGTGAATCCCCTTCGTGTGCTTTGAACGCAGAATCCACCGACCGATACAACACCGCCCAATACGCCGCGAGCACCCGGTCATCGGCCCAGCGCGCCACGGACTGCCGCGCACTGAACGAATCGGCACGCGCCAGGAAGAACCGCTCCGCCCCACGCGCACCCACGAAGTTCGCGAACGATTCATTGAACACGACTTCGTTCTTCGCGAAGTAGTGATTGTGCGTCAGCTCGTGGATGACGGTGTTCACCAGGTCCACCGAATCCGCGCGCAACGTGCTCGACAACAACGGATCGTTGAACCAGCCCAGTGTCGAGAACGCCGACGCAGGACGCAGGTACGTGTCGTACCCCTCGCGCTGCACCGCGCGCTCAGCCTTTCGCGCCGCATCGAAATCGAAGAACCCCTTGTACGGCACGCGCCCCACCACGGGGAACCACCACGTCTTCGCCACCAACGCGTCCTGACGCGCGCCCGAGAGCACCAACACCAGTGTGTCGCGCTCGAGCTGCGTGAACTGCGTGAAGGTCTCCTTCACGGGAAACCCGAGAGAATCGCGCGCGAAGTCGCGCGCCTGCAGCACGAGCTCGAGCTTCCCGACTGTGACAGCGTCCAGTGCCGGAGCGGAGCTCGCGGTCTGCGGCGCCGTCGATGCGGCGGAGTCCGCGCGCGCCTGCCGGACGATCCCCTCGATCGACCGCCGCCCCCGCAGGATCTTCCCCTCCTCCCACGCCGCCCGCACGAGGTACCGGCCGGTCGGGGTCGCCGCCAGCAGCACGCCCCCCACAGCGACGATCCCGAGCAGCACAAGTCCCACCCCGCCCCAGCGCAGCTTCAACCGCCCTCCTGACACTGTCTGCATTCTGATCATCGTCTGGAAGATGCCCCCGCCGCGGGCTAAGTTCCACGGTCCATGTCATTCGTACACCTGCACTGCCACTCCGAGTACTCGCTCCTCGACGGAGCGAACCGGATCGATGACCTGATCCGCCGCGCCCAGGAGTTCGAGCAGCCGGCGATCGCGATCACCGACCACGGCAACATCCACGCGGCGTGGGAGTTCCAGGAGAAGGCCAAGAAGGCGGGCATCAAGCCCATCCTCGGCATGGAAGCGTACGTCGCCCCCGGCGACCGTCGCATCAAGACCCGCGCCGCCCAGGGTGAGAAGAACTACTTCCACCTCGTCCTCCTCGCGCGCGACCTGCAAGGCTACAAGAACCTCGTCAAGCTCACCTCCCTCGCCTACACCGAGGGCTTCTACGGCAAGCCACGGCTCGACCGCGAACTGCTCGCGAAGTACAACGAAGGCCTCATCGTCTCGAGCGCCTGTCAGGCCGGCGAAGTCGCTCGGCACCTCGTCGAGGACCGCTACGAAGAAGCGAAGACCGTCGCCGGTTGGTACGCGGACGTCTTCAAGGATCGCTACTACCTCGAAGTCCAGGCCCACGGCGCCGGCGATCAGCAGAAGCTCAACGAACAGATCTTCCGACTGGGCAAGGATCTCTCGCTCCCGGTCATCGCGACCAACGACGCGCACTTCCTCAAGGCCGACGACCACGCCGCGCACGACATCCTGCTCTGCATCGGCCTGAAGAAGGATCGGCTCGACCCCGATCGCATGCGCTACGATCGCGGTCTGTATCTCAAGAGCGGCCCGGAGATGGCGTCGTTCTTCCCCGGCCGCACCGATATCGCCGAGAACACACTCGCGATCGCCGACTCGGTCGATGTGAAGTTCGAGAAGAAGTACTACGTCCCCGCCTTCCCGCTGCCCAAGGGCGTGAAGAGCGAGAACGACCTGCTGGTGAAGCTCTCCGAGGACGGCGCCAAGCAGCGCTACGGCACGCCACTGCCTCCCGAGGTGCGCGAGCGTCTCGACTACGAACTCGGCGTCATCACCAAGACGGGCTACGCGGGCTACTTCCTCATCACCGCCGACTTCATCAAGGCGGCGCGTGACCGCGGCATCCCCGTCGGACCAGGCCGCGGCTCGGCAGCAGGTTCGCTCGTCGCGTATGCCACCGGCATCACTAACGTCTGCCCGCTCAAGTTCGACCTGCTGTTCGAACGCTTCCTGAATCCGGAACGCGTCTCGATGCCCGACATCGACGTCGACTTCTGCGAAGAGCGACGCGGCGAGGTCATCGAGTACGTCCGCGACAAGTACGGGCGCGACTCGGTCGGACAGATCATCACGTTCGGGACACTCAAGTCGCGCGCCTGCATCAAGGACGTGGGCCGTGTGCTCGGCTTCACGCCGAGCGAGACGGACGCGATCGCCAAGCTGATCCCCAACGCGCCCAACTTCTCGCTCACCGTCGCCGAGGCGATCGAGAAGGTACCCGAGGTCGTGAAGCTCTACGATCAGGACGAGCGGCATCAGCAACTCTTCGACTTCGCGATCGCACTCGAAGGACTCTCGCGTCACGCCGGTGTGCACGCGGCCGGCATCGTGATCGCGCCGGGCCCGCTCGACGACTACGTCCCCGTCTGCACGGCCGAGTCGAAGGGCTCCGGCGGCGGCGATGGCGACGAACGCGTGGTGGTCACGCAGTACGACATGATCGCGCTCGAGAAGGCCGGGATGCTCAAGATGGACTTCCTCGGCCTCACCACGCTCACGATCATCACCGACACGGTGAAGGCGATCAAGGCGCGCCGCGGCGTCGACATCGACGTGGACGCGCTGCCGCTCGACGACGAAGCCACGTACCGTCTGCTTCGCGCCGGCCGCACCGCCGGCGTGTTCCAGTTCGAATCGCCGCTAGCCACCGACATGGTGCGCGCCATGCGCGCCGACCGCTTCGACGACCTGGTCGCATCTAATGCACTCATGCGCCCCGGCCCGCTCGACGCCGGCATGCACAAGGTCTACCAGCGTCGCAAGAAGGGTGAGGAGCCGGTGTCGTACCAGCTCCCCGAACTCGAGGAGATCCTCGCGCCCACCTACGGCGTCATCACCTATCAGGAACAGGTGATGCGTATCGCGCAGCGTTTGGCGGGCATCTCGCTCGCCGAAGCCGACGTGCTGCGCAAAGCCGTGGGCAAGAAGGACGCCGAGCTCATCAAGAAGGAGCTCGGCAAGTTCGTCGAGAAGGCCGTCGCCAAGGGATTCCCGGCGAAGGTCATCGAAGAGATCTCCGCGCAGATCGAGACGTTCGGCCGCTACGGCTTCAACAAGTCGCACTCGGTCGCGTACTCGATCCTCTCGTACCAGACTGCCTGGCTCAAGACGCACTACACGCCGGAGTTCATGGCCGCCGTGCTCTCGGCCTGCATCGGCGACACGGACTCGGTGGTGAAGTACATCAACGAGGCCCGCGACTTGGGCATGGAGATCCTCCCGCCCGACGTGAATGAATCGGGCTGGAAGTTCACCGTCATCGGCGACAAGCGCATTCGCTTCGGACTGGGCGCGATCCGCAACGTTGGACACTCCGCTGCCGAGTCCATCATCAAGGCGCGCGAAGAGAAGCCGTTCACCTCGCTGTACGATCTCTGCGAACGCATCGATCTCCGCGTCTGCAACAAGCGCGTGTTCGAAGCGCTCATCCACGCTGGCGCGCTCGACAATCTCAACGGCCACCGCGCGCAATTCGTCGCAGCCGTCGATGGTGCGATGCAGAGTGCGTCGCTCGCGCAGGCAGAGATCGCCACCGGGCAGGGGTCGCTCTTCGGCGACCTCATGGGGGCGCCGGAGGAG
>JADYYN010000160.1 GCA_020853635.1 Gemmatimonadaceae bacterium | reverse complement strand
GAGCTCCTCGAGCCCCGCATCCTTGGGCACAAAGCCATGCGCCCCCTTCCGCAACGACGACTCGGCAATCACACGATCCAAGTGCATCGTCACCACGATGATGCGGGTCGCGGCTGAGCGCTCGAGCAACTCGGGAATCAGCTCGAGTCCGTTGCGGCCTGGCAGCGAGAGATCCAGCAACAACAAGTCCGGGCGCTGCGTCTCAACCGCCGCGAGGATCTCGTCGGCGGTGTAGGCCACGGCCACCACGTCGTATTTCACCGCGAGCGCGGTGCGCAGTGCCTCCACCATGAGATGATGGTCGTCGCCGAGGACGAGGCGCGGGCGTGATGTGGTCATGCCATGATCATACGGGCAGCACCACGTCGATGGTGGTGCCGGCCCCCGGCCGCGACTTCACCTCGGCGCGTCCGCCGACCATGATCGCACGCTCGCGCAGACTCGCGAGGCCGAGCCCCTGCGACTTGAGCAGGCTGGCCTCGAAGCCGCGCCCGTTGTCCTGGATCACCAGGTGCACGTGGCGCGCGTTCAGCTCCACCGTCACTGTTGCGGCGGTCGCTTGGGCGTGGCGGATCACATTGCGCAGTGCTTCCTGCACGATGCGGTACGCGGCACGCGCCGTCTCCAATGGAGGCGTCGGTTCGCCGCCGCGGATCTCCAACGTCACGGCGAGACCGCTGCCGCGTTCGACCTCGCCCTTGAGCGACTGAAGGGCAGGGAGCAATCCCACTTGATCGACCACGGTGGGATGCATGCGCGTGGCAATGGCGCGCACAGCGACGGCGAGGTCCACGAGTTCGGTGTTCACGCCCTGCAGGCGTGCATCGAGTGAGAGAGGCGCCGCCGTATCAGCCGCGTCGGGTGCCGATCGGTCGCCCCAGAGTGACTCCAACTCGGCACGCACGAGTGCGATGCGCTGCAGCACATCGTCGTGCAGCTCACCCGCCACCCATGCTCGCTCCTCCTCGTGCGCACGCGCGACCAGCACAGCCTGTTGCTGCCGCAGTCGCTCGCGCTGCCGTTGTGCCACGACCATCGCCGCGACCATCGCGACAAGGACGATGGTTACGGAGAGGGAGACGGCGATGAAGAGGTTCCAAAGGACCTCGTTGGACGCGCCCAGAGGAACCCCCCGGTGAGGATAAGCATCGCGAGGATATCGATATACGCCTTGAGGATCGCCGTCCGCACCAGCATCGGCCAGTCCTGCCGACTGGTGAGTACGGACTGCAGGATGGTGATCGTTGCATTGGTCGCGAAGAAGATCGCCAGACTCGCGAGCACCCAGGCCCAGCTCGCCTGTGTCAACGGCTCACGGTCCGACTGCAGGTGTGACACGAACGCGAACAGCGCCGCCGCCAACGCGATCATGCCGAGCACCGGCGTCCCATAGACCGAGAAGTTCGCGTGATCCTCGAGGAACGCGAACGCCACGCCCCACCACAGCAGAAGGACCGGGATGCAATAGCGGACCGTGCGCCGCGCGGCCGGCTGGAGTTGGAACTCCGCGAGCGCGAGCAGGACGAACGTCATCTGCACCGGCAGCGAGACATACGAGAGCACGAGGTTGTTCGTCGCGCCGAAGACCTTCACCGAGACGCGCTGCGCCACCGAGGTGAACTGGATGGCGCAGAGCCAACCGACCAGGAAGCGATGGCCCAGCGGCAGGTGTCGCCACCGCACGATCGCGGTCGCCAGCGGAACGAAATACGCCAAGAACGCGAGATACACCACCAGCGGGATCTTCACCCGCTGGCCCTAGGTGTTGAGCGCGTTATCGTCGGAGCAGAACGGCGGGCAAGGGAATCCTTCCTCGAGGATGATGCCATCGACCATGTCGTTGCCCTTCTCGTCGACGCCGACGAGCACGAGCGACGTGGCGCCGCTCTCGAACGTCGCGCGGTAGGTCCGCAGTCCGACACAGCCCTTCTGCTGCAGCAGTTGGAGCACCGGTCCGGCGTTGAACGCGGTGACCGCATCAGCGTACGCGCCCTTGTGCGTCACGCGGTACTGCCGTGTGAGCGTGGCCGCCTTGTCCAGCGTGATGCGGTGGTCGACTTTCGGATCGAGCGGTTGTCCCATGGATCAGCGAAGAGAAGGAGACGGTTTGGTCGCGTGTACGGATCAGATCTTCGGCAGCGTCACGCCCACCTGCCCCTGATACTTGCCCGTCTGGTCCTTGTACGAGACCAGCGGCCCGTCGTCGCCTTCGAAGAACAACACCTGCGCGATCCCTTCATTGGAATAGATCTTCGCCGGCAGCGGCGTGGTGTTGGAGATCTCCAGCGTCACGTAGCCTTCCCACTCCGGCTCGAACGGCGTCACGTTGGTGATGATGCCGCAGCGCGCGTAGGTGGACTTGCCGACCGTGATGGTCATGACGTTGCGCGGGATGCGGAAGTACTCGATGGACCGCGCCAGCGCGAACGAGTTGGGCGGCACCACGCACACATCACCTTCGAACTCCACGAACGACTTCGGATCGAAGTGCTTGGGGTCGACGATGGAGCTCAGCGCATTGGTGAAGATCTTGTACTCGGGCGCCACACGCATGTCGTAGCCGTACGCGCTCACGCCGTACGAGACCACGCCGGCGCGCTGCTGCGAGCTCTCGAACGGCTCGATCATGCCGTGCTTGGTCGCCATCTCGATGATCCAGCGGTCGTTCTTGATAGACACGAGTCGGGGGTGCAGGGAGTGGGAAATGAATAGGCCGACGCCCCCCAATCTATTGCCCGGGTTGTCACGATGTGAGGCCAGCCGTACAGCCGCCCCACCACGGTCGTCCGCAGCATATGGCGCGTCGCACGCTCCCACCCCCGAAGACCGGTCTCTGGTCCGGGGCCCACAAGCTCGTCCTCGGCACCATCACCACCGCCGCGGCATTCATGACGCTCATGCTCAATGCCAAGGCGTTGGGCGTGTCGTCGTTCCTTGGCATCATCGAGCCCAACGTCGCCGACCACGCCGCCCGGCGCATCGTGCTCACGCCGCGCACCGACACGCTCAGGGCGATCGGCGACACCGCGGTGATCGTCGCGACCGTGACCGACGCCCGCGGCGCGACGCTCGCCGGCGCCTCGCTGCGCTGGCGGAGCAGCGACTCCACGGTCGCCTCGGTGGACTCGGGCGGGACCATCGTCGCGCGCGCGCCGGGCCGTGCGACGGTGGAGGTGCGCGTGCGCGAGGTGTTCGCGTCGGCCTCCATTCTCGTGCGACAACAGCCCGATCGCCTTGTGCTCGTCGGCGACTCGCTCGTGGACCTGTCGGCCGGTGACACGGCGCGGGTCGCGGCCGTCGCGGTGGACGCCAAGGGACACCGCATCCGCGGGCTGTCGCCGCGTTGGGAGTCGAGCGACACCAGCGTGGCGGTCATCGACTCCGCTGGGCTCGCACTCAGCCGGAACGCCGGCACGGCGCAGCTTGTCGCCGTGCTCGGTGAGCACCGCGCGATGGCCACGCTGCGCGCGGTGCTCCGTCCGGCGGAGATCGTGGTGCTGCAAGGGGAGGCGCAGCGCGCGCCGGCCGGTCGCACGCTCGCCGTGCCGGTGGTGCTTCAGGTGCGGAGCCGCTCGGGCGAGCCGGTGCCGGATGTCGACCTCACGTTCGAGACCGATGACGCCGAGGCGGTGCTCGCCCCCAGCACCGGGCGCAGTGATGCCCACGGTCGCGTGCGCACCACCTGGACACTCGGCCGACGCGCGGGGGTGCAACGCCTGCGCGCACGCGTCGCCTCGCTCGACGTGCCGCTCACGGTCACGGCCGATGCGGATCCGGTCGCGAAGGACACGCGCGTGGAGGTGCTGAGCGAGGCGCTCGCGGGCACGGTGGCAAGCAAGCTGGAGCGGCCGGTCGCGCTCCGCGTGACGGATTCCTCGGGCGTCGCGCTCGCCGGGGTGCGCGTCACTTGGACGCCCCTCGACGGCGGTACCATAGAAGGCGCGGCGACGACGGATTCGGTGGGGTACGCTTACGCGAGTTGGTGGCTGGGACCTCGGGCGGGAGCCCAACGACTCCGCGTGCAGTTCGGCGACGCACGCGTGCTCCCGGCGCACACGCTGCGCGCGACGGCGAGCCCGAGTGTGCCGGCTGCGGTCGCGCTGAGCCTCGCGAAGCCCGGTGCCAAGGGCACCCGGGACGTCATCGCTAAGGTCACGGATGCCCACGGGAATCCCGTCGCGGACCAGACGCTGCGCTTCGCCTCGACCATCGGGTCGCTGTCCGCCACCGAAGGTGTCGCCGACAGCCTCGGACGCGCGCGCGTGACGTGGTCGCCGCCGACCACACCGGCCGCGAAGAGCGCCGCGCGGGTGATCCGTGCCGCGCTTGCGGACTCCAAGATCGCCACTCAGATCAAGCTGCCCTGAGTCCCGCCGAGACTCAGTGCGACCGGGGTTCGCCTCTGGCGTCGGAAAGGGCCGCTGGGAAGTCCGAGTACGACATTCGGCTTTCTTCGCGCATCTCGTGCAATCGCATCACCTTGCGGTTGCTTCACACCATGCCCTCGGCTACTTTCCCACCCGTCTGTATGATGCTCGTGAAATAATTCACGAACCCACGCCCGCTCTCCCCCCCAATGGAACGGACGTACCTCCCAGTCCTGCTCCTCCTCGGCTTCGTCGTGGTCAATGCGATCGCGATCCTGGCGCTGTCACATCTGCTGACGCGCCCACGGCCGACCCCCGTCAAGCAGCAGCCGTACGAATCCGGCATGCCCGTGCTTGGCGATGCGCGCGAGCGCTTCTCCGTGAAGTTCTACATGGTCGCGATGTTGTTCATCGTGTTCGACATCGAAACCGTGTTCATGATCCCGTGGGGCGCCTACTATAGGCAGCTCTCCTGCGCCGTCCCGCTTGTGAGCGGTGCGTGCCCCGCCGGCCAGATCTCGTTCTTCGGTCTCGGCGAGATGATCGTCTTCATGGTCATCCTCCTCGCCGGCTACATCTACGTGTGGAAGAAGGGAGCCCTGCAATGGGATTGATCTCGCGGCCCGATCAATCGATCCAGACCGGCGCCAAGGCGGTCTCGTTCAATCCACAGTCGCAGGAAGGGTGGATCACCACCCGCCTCGACTTCCTCGTCAACTGGGGTCGCGCGAACTCCCTCTGGCCGATGCCGTTCGGCACCGCCTGCTGCGCGATCGAGTTCATGGCCTCGGCGGCCTCGCACTACGACCTCGCGCGCTTCGGCATGGAGCGCATGAGCTTCTCGCCGCGTCAGTCCGACGTGCTCATCTGCGCCGGCCGCGTGCCGTTCAAGCTCGCCCCGGTCATCCGCCGCATCTATCAACAGATGCACCAGCCCAAGTGGGTCATCTCGATGGGCGCCTGCGCCTCGTCGGGCGGCATGTTCGACTCTTACGCTGTTGTGCAGGGCATCGACACAATCATCCCGGTGGACGTGTACGTGCCGGGCTGCCCGCCGCGCCCCGAAGGCCTCATCTACGGCATCATGATGCTGCAGAAGAAGATCATGGAAGAGCGCATGTCGAACGAGTCGATCCGCGACGAGATGTCGCCCGACCCGACCTCGCAGCTCTACATCCCGCCGAGCCGGATCGACGAGCTCTCCGAACCGTTCGGCAACTCGGTGCATCAGACCCGGTCGGCGCCGTGAGCAAGTCGCCGTCGCAGGACCACGCCGCGCCCACGTTCGCGATCGTGTACCCCGGTCAGCCGGGAGACGCCCCCGCCACGCCGAAGAACGTGCCGCACAAGGGCGGCGCCGTGAACCCCTCGGTCGATGCTCTGCGCGCCAAGTTCGGCAGCGTGATCGGCCGCCACGACGTGGTGTGGAACGAGACCACGGTGTTCGTGCAGCGCGAGAAGGTGGCTGAGGTCTGCGCGTGGCTGCAGTCGGACCCGACGCAGAGCTACGAGTACCTCTCCGATGTCACCGCCGTGGAGTACCGCGACGCGGTGCGTCCTATTGAAGTGGTGTGGCATCTCCGCTCGATCAAGTTCCGCCGCTTCCTCCGCATCAAGGCCGAACTGCCCAAGGACGGCAAGACACCGCTCGAAGTGCCGAGCGTGTGGGGCGTGTGGAAGGGTGCCGATTGGTTGGAGCGCGAGTGCTACGACATGTTCGGCATCAAGTTCGTCGGCCATCCGGACCTGCGCCGCATCCTGATGTGGGAGCAGTACAAGGAAGGATTCCCGCTCCGCAAGGATTTCCCGATTCGCGGCCGTTTCTCGCGCTCGGAACAACTCAAGAACGCGCTCGCGGCCAACCCCGAGGCGCGCTACTCGATGGAAGAACTCTCCATCGCTGACGCCTTCGAAGATCTCCCGCTCGACATGCGCAAGCGTATCGGCGGCGGCGAACGGACGGGGGAGTAACCCAGTGGCTGCTACCAAGACCATCGAAGTCGCGCTCTCCACCACCGGACTCACCGCCGACGGCAAGCCGATGCGCGTGCCACTCGGTGCCGAGGGGCTGATGGATGCGCCCCCGGGCATCGAGCCCGAGTTGCAGGGTGAGCACATGCTCATCAACATCGGCCCGCAGCATCCGGCCACGCACGGCGTGTTGCGCCTGGTGCTCGAGCTCGACGGCGAGACCGTCGTGCGCTGCATCCCGCACGTCGGCTACCTGCATTGCGGGTTCGAGAAGATCGGCGAGTATCGCCAGTACAATCAGATCATCCCGTGGACTGACCGCGAGGATTATCTCAACTCGATGGGCAACAACTGCGCCTACGTGCTCGGCGCGGAGCGGCTCTTCGGGATCGAGATCACCGAGCGCTGCAAGGTGCTGCGCGTGATCGCGATGGAACTCTCGCGCATCATCTCGCACTTGGTGTGGCTCGGCACCACCTGCATCGACATCGGCGCGTTCACGCCGTTCCTGTGGAGCTTCCAGGAGCGTGAGAACGTGTACAAGCTGCTCGAGGGCTGGACGGGTGCGCGCCTCACCACGAGCGGCACGCGTGTGGGCGGCATGATCGCCGATGTGCCGGAGGGGTGGGTGGAAGGCCTGCGTGGTTT
>JADYYN010000159.1 GCA_020853635.1 Gemmatimonadaceae bacterium | reverse complement strand
TCACGCTCGAATGCGGTCGCTCGAAGTTCAAGCTCCTGGGATTGCCGAAGTCGGAGTTCCCGAGCTTCCCGGCCGTGCAGTTCGAGAAAGCGGTGCGAATCCCGTCGGGTGAGCTGCAGAAGTTGATCGGGCACACCGCGTTCGCGGCGAGCACCGAAGAGAGCCGCCCGATCCTCAACGGCGTGCTCTGGGAGCTCCGCACGGATCTCATGCGCATGGTCGCGACCAACGGCCACCGCCTCGCGAAGATGGAAGTCCCGGTCGCCGGCGGACAGAAGGCCGACTTGATCATCCCGCCCAAGGCGTTGGAGCAGATCCGTCGGCTCTTCCCCGCTGAGGAGGAGCTCGAGGTCGCTCAGGGAGAGAACCACCTCGGTTTCCGCTCACCGTTCACGTCGGTGTACACGCGACTCATCGAAGGTCCGTACCCGGGCTACGAGCAGGTCATCCCGAAGGACAACGACAAGTACGCGATCCTCGACCGCGCAGCGTTCACCAGCGCGCTCAAGCGCATGAGTGTCGTCGCGTCTGACCAGACGCACCGCATCCGCCTCTCGTTCAATGCGGGGATGCTGAAGTTTTCGGTGAGCACACCCGACCTGGGCGAAGCGCAAGACGAGCTGCCGATCCGCTACGAAGGTGACCCGCTCGACATCGGATTCAACGCGGCGTATCTCCTCGAGATCCTGCGCTATCTACCCACGGAAGAAGTGCGCATGACGTTCCGCGCACCGGAACGGGCGTCGACGCTCGAGCCGGAGGGTTGGACGGAGGCAGGTAAGTATCTCTGCCTGCTGATGCCGCTGCGCCTGGTCGACTGACTTGTCCCGTGAGCGCGCGATCGCGCGCTCACGGAGAGGCGGCGGAGTCCGGCTGGATGATCTCGATGCGCGACCGCTGTCGGAGCTCCTGAGTCCGACGCCGGCCGCGCATCGTCATTCGGAGCTCCTGCTCGCCGTTCGCGCGCAGCAGGTACGCGCCGGCCAAGCGCAACACGAGCGACATCGAGCCTTCGCCCTCAGCGCTGATCTCGATCGGCTCACCGAACTGCGTGCCGCGTCCCTCCATCTGCAGACGAGTGTCTCGCTGCAGGAGCACTACGACCTCGGAGCCCTCGACCTGTGCGCTGAGCACCCGGTACTGACGTTGCGTCGCAACCGTCAGCGGGATCGAGTCGCGGCACACGGTCACGATTGAGCTATCGCTCCAGACCAACCCGGGCGTGAGACGACGCGGCGGGAAGATCAGCGCTTCGCGCAACGGGGCGACAAGTGCAGCCGTCGCGGCACAACTCGAAAGGTCCGGCGCGCTCAACTCGGCGCCGCCGGCTTCGCTGCGGGTCGCGGAGAATGGCATGGGCACGAGCATGCCGGCCGGTGTCGCGAGGAGCGAATCGGTTTCGCCGAGTCGAACGCTCGTGAGTAAACCGTAAATGCGCTCCGGCGCGGCACCCGAGAGCCGAGACCAGGTCAGTCCGAGCTCGAGGACGGAGCTGTCGCGGCGCAGGACCGTGTCGATGCGCGATTCGAGCTCGGAGACGATGCGCAGGCGTTGTGTGATGCCACCGGTGGCCGCGCGGATCTCCCACGGCGGATCGAGTCGGTCAGGTGTCACCACCGCCACCGCGGCCGCATCTGGTCGCGCGGCGGGGTTCGCACGCGGTGCCGGACGCGCACAGGCGACTGCGATGCAGACGAGTGAGGCGAGGGCGAGGCGAGGCGACACGGGACTCCACCAGGGGATGTGATGGTCGACGGCTGACGCGCAGGATCGCGCGCCAGCCGCCGCCCATCTGGTACGACCTCCGACCGGTTCCGCCTATAAGCCGGGTTCTGTCGAGACCTCGCGGCCTCGGACGATCATTTGTCTCGGCACACGATCGCTCGTGCACTCTAGCGGTCAACCCGCGGCGTCTTGATCGCAGAGGACTGCTGCTCGCCGCCTATTTGACCTTGCTCCCACAGGGGTTTGCCGTGCCGCCCGTGTTGCCACGGACGCGGTGGGCTCTTACCCCACCGTTTCACCCTTACCTCCACTCGCGTGAAGGCGGTCTGTTCTCTGTGGCACTGTCCGTCACGCCGGGCGTTGCTTCCCGGCGCGCCCAGGCGTTACCTGGCAGTGTGTCCAAGGAGCCCGGACTTTCCTCGGCGCAGGCGGACCTGCGACGCGATCGTCCGGCGGAACCGTCCTGCAATATACTGCGCCCGAGAGCGGCATCGCGTCCCTGGCAGATGACAGAAGCGATCATCCACGGATCACTCGGTGACGTGTCGATGACCCGGGCGCGAGAGGTTGGGGGTGCACAGACCACCTCCCACCGCACCGAGGCCTCGACGATGTCTTTCGCTCCCCGCCCCTTGCCCGCTCCCGTCGTCACCGTGCTCGAGCCCGACGAACGCGTCCGGGTCGACGCCGCCGGCGCCGGTCTCTATCGCGCAATCCATCGCGAGACGATCGCCGACGCGCTCGACGAGCTGAAGCGTCGGCCGGTGAGCGCGATTTTGCTCTCGGTGGTGCGCTGCAGTCGAGAGCAACACCGGCGCATGGTGAACGTCGTCCGCGAGTTCCCGACGGTGCCCACGCTCGCCCTGCTCGGTGCGGCGCCGACTTCGGCCGACTCGCTCCTCCAGCTCGGCAACGCGGGCGTCACGCAGCTGGTCGACGTTCGTGGGCCGGCGGGATGGAACCGCCTGCGCGAGCTGCTCGCCCACGAACACGCGCGCGTCGTCGACCGACAGGCGCTCCGCGCCATTCGTGCGGAGTTCGGCGACGAGCCGCCCGAGTGCTGGCCGTTCTTCGAGGCCGTCTTCTCGGAGACCGACCATGCGACCACGGTACGCGAACTCGCCCGCCGCATGGGCATCCTCTCGAGCACTCTGATGAGTCGGTTCTTCCGCGCGGCGCTCCCGTCGCCCAAGCGGTACTTGGCTTACGCACGACTCCTGCGTGCGAGCCGACTCTTCCGCGACCGAGGCCACGCCATCGCGGACGTGGCGAACGCGCTTGAGTACTCGTCGCCGCAGAGCTTCGGGCGCCACGTGCGCACACTCCTCGGCGTGACAGCCGGAGAGTTCCGGTTCAAGTACGACGAACAGATCATGCTCGACCGCATCCTCAACGAACTCGTGCGACCGCACCGGACCACACTCGAGATGCTCCGCCCGGTCACCATGCGCCGTCCGCGGCGGGTCGGCGGCGGTTCTCAGAGCGAAGCGCTCACCACGCCACCATCGCTCGCGGCGACGACGCCGGCGTTCATGCGCCGCGTGCCGTGATCAGGCGCGCGGCATCCGCGCCACGATCTCGGACGCACGCGCGAGCGTCGTGACATCGACGCCGAGTTGCTCGATCGCCTCGCGGCCCCCTTCCTCGCGGTCGACCACCGCGAGCACCCCGACGACCGTGCCACCTGCGGTGCGGATCGCCTCGACGGCTTTCAACGCGGAGCCGCCGGTGGTGATGACATCCTCGATCACCACCACACGATCGCCCGACACGAACGCACCTTCGATCAACTTGCCCGTGCCGTGTGTTTTCGCTTCCTTCCGCACGGTGAAGGCGCGTGTCGGCAGTCCGGCGAGCTGGCTCGCGTACGCGATCGCGTAACTCACCGGGTCGGCCCCGAGGGTGAGGCCGCCCACCGAATCCGGATGCCAGCCGCGTTCGGCGATGGCATGTAGACCGAGGGGACCAATGAGCGACAGGCCCTCCGGGTGCATCGTCGTCAAGCGGCAGTCGATGTAGAGATCGGACTGGCGCCCGGAGGCCAGGGTGAACGAGCCGCGCTTCGCGCTGCGCTCGGCGAGGAGATCGAGGAGTCGGGAGTGGGAGTCCATGACGGGACGCTAGTCCCGTCGGCGGTGTCGGTCAATGAGGAACGCATGCTCGTCTGGGTGATCGCGACGGTGACGGCGGTGGGGTTGGCGGCGTTCCTGCTCTATGAGCGGGCGCAGCGTCGTCGGCTCAAGGAGCGCAGTGCGGAGCTCGAGCATTTGTCGTTCGAGCTCGCGCGCGCGAACCGCGCGAAATCGGAGTTCCTCGCGAACGTCTCGCACGAGCTGCGCACGCCGCTGGCGGCGATCGTCGGCTTCGTCGACCTGCTGCGCGACGGCTCGTATGGCGAGCTCGGCCCGCGCATGATCGGTCCCGTGGAGCGCATCCAGGCTTCCGCCGAACATCTGCAAGCGTTGGTCGATCAGATCCTCGACCTCGCGAAGCTCTCGGCGGGGCGACTTGATGTGCACCGCGAGCCGTTGTCGCTGCGGGCGTTCGTCATCGACGTCGCGAGCGAGATCGAACCGCTGGTGATCGAAAAGGGGCTCGCGCTGTCGATCCAGGTCCCGGCGACCCTCCCGCGCGTGAGTACCGACCCGACGCATCTCCGACAGATCCTGGTGAACCTGCTCGGCAATGCAGTGAAGTTCACGGCGAGCGGCGGGATCACGCTGCGCGCGGCGTACGTTTCGGACGGCTCGGTGACGGAGTACACCAAGACCGCGGCGAAGCGTCCGCTGCTCGCGGCGGGGGGCAACTGGATCGCGCTGCAGGTTATCGATACCGGCGTCGGCATCGCCGAGAAGGACCACGAACGGATCTTCGAGGAGTTCGAACAGGTCGCAGCGGGCTCGCGGCGCGACTCCGAGCGCCGAGGCACCGGACTGGGGCTGTCGATCACGCGACGGCTCGCGCGACTGCTCGACGGTGACATCACGCTCGAGAGTGAGCCGGGTCGCGGCTCGGCGTTCACGTGTTGGATCCCCGCCGATCCCGCACCGCCGAGCGGTGCGGAGACGGCTTAGCGGCCGAAGAGGCCTTTCATCCGAGAGAGGAAGCCCGAGGTTGGCGCCTCGGCGGGGAACGGATCCTTGAGGACCTCGGCGAGTGCTGCGGCGAAGGCGTTCACGTCCGCGTACCGGTCGCCCGGTGCTTTCGCGAGTCCTTTCATCACGACCTCTTCGACCGCCGCGTGATATTGGATCTCGGGCTTCGCCTTATTGAGCGGGATGGGCGGCTGCGAGAGGAGCTGTGTGAACATCTCGCGCGGACTCTTCGCCGTGTACGGCAGGGTGCCGGTCAGGAAGAGATACGCCATCGTGGCGAGCGAGTACTGATCCGCGGCAGGCGAGACGACCTCACCCGAGAGCGCCTCGGGTGCGACGTACATGAGCGTGCCGACGAAGAACCCCGCGCGCGTGAGTCGCTGGTCGGGTGTGACATCGGTCGCCGTGGCAATCCCGAAGTCGAGCAGCTTCACCGTGCGCGTGTCGTGATGGTACATCACGTTGTCGGGCTTGAGATCTCGGTGCACGATGCCCACGGCGTGTGCGGCGTAGACCGCACCGGCGATCTGCGTGACGACGGCGGCGACTTCGTCCGGCGGGAACGGTGCGTTGCGCTTGGCGTAGCTCTCCAGTAACTCGCCCGCAGCCCATTCGATCACTAGGAACGGAAAGCCCTCGGCTTCACCGGTCTCGATGGTGCGGATCACGTTCGGGTGCGTCACGCGGGTGCCGAAGCTCGCCTCACGCACGAAGCGCGCGACCGCGGTGCGGTCTTGCCGCAACTTTTCGCGCAATACCTTGAACGCCACGGTCCCGTGCACCGGATGTTCGGCGCGATAGACCGTGGCCGTACCACCCTCCCCGACGCGGTCGAGGAGGGCATAGCCAGCCAGTGTCGTTCCAACGAGCGCGTCGCGAGCCACGCGGCGAAGCTACCGAGACCCGCGCGCTCCGGCAAGCGATTGCGACCGAATGGACCGGAAATCGGTCTCATCGGGTAGATTATTCACCGTGCCGCCCGGCGCCGGGCGCCCTCCCTATCGGATCTCATGCACTCGATCCTCGCGCAGCACTCGTCTTCCCTGCAGCGACTCTTCGTCGCGGCGGCCGCGGTCTCAATCCTGTCGGGCTGTGGCGGCGGACGGACCGCGCCTCCCGCCGGCGCGCCCCGCGGTGAACAGGGTCCGCCCGGCGGATCGGGCCAGGGACCGGCGGTGAGTGGCCGCAACCAGCCCCGCGGCAGTCTGGTCCCGACGTTCGACGTCGCACCGCTCTACCGCCAGATGGGGATGATCGCGCGCGGGCTGCCCTTCCCGGTGCTCGGGCGCGCCGGGTTCGCGGCGACCGCGTCGCCGGATTCCACGCACGTCATCGTCGGGCTCTCCTTCGCCAACACCGCGCTGAGTTTCACACGCGAGGCGGACAACCGGTTCCGCGCGCGGTATGCCATCGGCATGACGTTGTCCCGCGACGGGGCCATCGTCGCACGGACGGAGACGACCGAGGAAGTCGTCGTTGCCGCGTATCGCGAAGTATCGCGCAACGAAGAGAGCATCGTGCACCAGGAGATCCTCGACGCCGCACCGGGACGCTACACGCTCACCGTCGCCGTGCGCGACGAAGGGAGCCAACGCAGCACGCAGGAGCAACTCGTCATCGACGTACCACGCTACGGCGTGGACGGACTCTCGTCACCGATGCCGGTCTCCGAAGTGGTGCCACGTCGCGGGCGCGACGCCGTGCCGTTCCTGCTGCTCAATCCCAGTGGCACGGCCATCGCCGGTCGCGACTCGCTATTGCCGATCTACGTCGAGGGCTACGGCGACACGACCCGCACCTACCGCCTGCTCATCCGCAACGAGAAGGGGCGGATCATCTCCAACGAAACGGCGCCGCTCACCCGACGTGGTGACCTGCGGTCTGGGGTCATCGAGGTCCCGGTGTCGCGCATCGGCATCGGCGTGGCTCAGCTCACGGTGGCTGTGGACGGTGGCACCGACTCGAGTTCCACGTACGTGTTCGTCGGGTTCGGTGCGGAGATGCCGGTCGCGTCGTTCGACGAGATGTTGAACTTCCTCCGCCACTTCGCGGCGCCACCGCGTCTCGATCGTCTTCGTGCGGCGTCGGAAGACGAACGGCCCGCCGCGTGGGCGACATTCATGCGTGAGACCGACGACCAGCCGTCCACACGCGAACACGAAGCTTTGCGCATGTACTTCGGACGCTTGGTGCGGGCGAACTCGCGGTTCCGCGAGGAAGCGACGCCGGGGTGGTTGTCCGATCGTGGACGCGTGTTCATCACGTTGGGTGAGCCGGATCAGTTGCTCGAGCCGCAGATCACCGACTTCCAGCGCAACCGGACACAGGTCTGGGAGTATCAGGGGCAGAATCTGCAGCTCATCTTCGTCGACGTGACCGGCACCGGGCGGTGGCGCCTGTCCACGTCGAGTGAGGCGCGGTTCGATCAGGAGTACCGTCGGCGTCTGCGGTGAGCACGCTGCGCGCAGAGGCGGCGCGCAAGGCGCTGCATCTTCTCTCGGCGGCCGTCCCACTCGCGTGGGCGCTCCTGCTCGTGCCCGCGACGATCATCCGTGTCGGGCTTGGCGTGGCACTGGGTGTCGCACTGCTCGTCGAAGGGCTCCGGCGCGCGAGCCCGGCGTTCGCGGCGCGATTCCTCGCGTGGCTCGGACCGCTCCTGCGCACCCACGAGACCCACCACATCACCGGGGCGACGTGGTTGGCCGCCGTGATGTGTCTCGCGGTCTGGGTGTTCCCGCGCTCGGCCGCCATCATCGCACTGTGGGCCGCGGCGGTCGGCGATGCGATGGCGGCGCTCGTGGGGCGTCTTGCATCGTCGGCGCGATCGCGGCCCGTCGCCGCGCTTCCGGTGGACGTGCATGTGGCTGTCGCGATCCCGCCGGCTCGCAAAACGCTCGCGGGCTCAGCAGCGTGTGTGGCGTCGACCGCGGCGGGAGCCGCGTGGCTGGTGCACGCACCACTGCCGGCCGCACTCGGGATCGGCGTCGCCGCGGCCGTGGCTGAATGGCCGCGACTCGCCGTTGACGACAACCTCCGTGTCGGGCTCGCCGCCGGCGCGGCGGCATGGATGCTCTTGGCTGCGTAGTTTGTTGGCATGACGATCCCCGGTCGCCCGCGCCTCTATCTCATCGACGGCTACGCGCTGATCTTCCGCGCCTTTCACGCCCTGGGCGGCGGCGCACCGCTGCGCAACGCCCGCGGCGAGAACACCGGCATGGCCAAGGGAGTCAGCGACTTCCTCAAACGCCTCATCGAAAAGCACAAACCCGACTACCTCGGCTGGGTGAGCGACGCGGGGTCGTCCGGGCGCGAAGAACTCCTGGAGTCGTACAAGGCCAATCGCGTCGCGCTCCCCGAGGAAGAACAGCAGGACTTCGACACCGGCCTCGAACGGGTCCAGCAGATCCTCGCCGGGTACCGCATTCCCATCCTCGAACTCGAAGGGTTCGAAGCCGACGACGTGATCGCGTCGATGGCGAAGCTTGGCGCGGCGCAGGACCTCGAGGTCTGTGTCGTCTCCGGCGACAAGGACCTCCTGCAGCTCGTGAAGCCCAAGGTCTGGGTGCTGAATCCGTGGCACGGCCCGCCGGGCCGCACGACCGAGAAGTGGTACGGCATGGAGAACGCGCACGAGCGCCTCGGCGTCCCGCCGGAGCGGGTCGTGGATTATCTCGCACTCGTCGGCGACACCGCCGACAACGTGCCGGGTGTGAAGGGCATCGGGGACAAGGGCGCGCTGTTGCTGATCGAGAAGTGGGGCACGATCGAGGCGATGCTCGAGCACGTGGATCAGGTCGAGCCCACACGCGCACGCAACGCGCTCATGCAGCACGCCGATGCGGCGCGGCTCTCCAAACAGCTGGTCACGCTGCACGAGGATCTGCCCGTCCCACTGGAACTCGAGAAGCTCCAGTTGGAGACGCCCGACTGGGCCGCCCTGCGCGACTTGTTCGTCGAACTCGAGTTCAACACCGCCGCCCGAGCCGCCGCGGTCCAGGTCGACGGGAATGCGACGGCGTCGTCTGCTCCACGCGAGGGCGCATCGGCGGCCGACGAACACATGGTGAGCGCGCAGCGTGCGGCGCAGATCGTCCCGGGCACGCCGGACGCTGTTGCCACAGTCTACCGGGTCGCCGACACCCTCGCCCTCGTCGACGAGATGATCGCGGAAGCTCGCGCGGCCGGGATGATCGCGGTGGACACCGAGACCGTACTCGACGCGGGCGCGCCACCGATCATCACGCCCATGCGCGCGAATCTCGTCGCCATCTCCATTGGCACGGCGCCGGGCAAGGCATGGTACCTCCCGTTCGCGCACCGCGTCCCGCAGGAGGCGCAAGGCGGTCTCGCGTTGGGCGATGCGCCTGTGAAGCCGAAGAAGGCGCCCGCCGCCGAGAGTTCGATCGCGGCGCGGTTGCTCGCCGAAGGGGCACATCCGGTGGTGAATCTGCCGCCGCTCCTCTCACCCGAGATGGCGCCGTTGCGCGCGCTCCTCGAAGACGCGGCGGTGAAGAAGACCGCGCACAACGCGAAGTATGATCTCCTCGTGTTGCGTCGCGCGGGCCTCACCCTGCGCGGCCTCGACTTCGATTCGATGCTCGCGAGCTACGTGCTCGATCCCGGGCGCCGCTCCCACGCGATCGATGCACTCGCCGTCGAGTTCCTCGGCGTCGCGATGACCGGGTTCGACGAGCTCTGCGGCAAGGGGAAACAGCAGATCCCCTACGACGAAGTGCCGATCGTCGCAGCGCGCGACTACTCGTGCGCCGACAGCGACATCGCGCTACGCCTGCGTGCTCTGCTCGAACCGCGTCTCACCGAGCATCAGGCGGGCGCGCTGTTGCACGAGGTCGAGCTGCCGTTGGTCGAGGTCCTCGCCGAGATGGAGTGGTCCGGCATCACCATCGACGTGCCGTGGTTCCACTCGCTGAAGACGCGCTTCGAGGCGGCCCGAAAGGAGATCGAGTCGCAGATCCACACGGAGGCCGGCGAGGTCTTCAACGTCGCGTCCAACCAGCAGCTGCGCACCATCCTGTTCGAGAAGCTCGGGCTGCCGGTGAAGAAGAAGACGGCGACCGGGCCGAGCACCGACGCCTCGGTGCTGCAGGAACTGGCGGACGAGGGCCACACGCTGCCGGGACTGCTGATGGAGTATCGGGAGCTCGCGAAGCTCGAGAACACGTATCTCGACACGCTGCCCGGTCTCGTGAACCCGCACACGGGGCGGTTGCACACGTCGTTCAATCAGACGGTCGCCAGCACCGGGCGCCTCTCGTCGAGTGACCCCAACCTGCAGAACATCCCCATCCGCCGTGAACTCGGCAAAGACATCCGTCGCGGATTCATCCCACGCGCGGGTTGGCGACTCATGGCGGCGGACTATTCGCAGATCGAACTCCGACTGCTCGCCCATCTCTCGCACGATCCGGCGTTCGTCGAGGCCTTCCGCGCCGGCGGCGATATCCATCGCCAGACGGCCAGCGTGATCTTCGGTGTGCCGCTCGAGCTGGTGTCCAGCGAGATGCGCGCGCGCGCGAAGACCATCAACTTCGCGACCATCTACGGGCAGGGGGCGCATGCGCTCTCGCGCCAGCTCAAGATCGAACACGCCGAAGCCAAGGCGTTCATCGAGACGTATTTCGCGCGCTTCGCCGGTGTGCGGGCCTGGCTCGATGCGTCGGTCGAGCAAGCCCGCACGCGCGGATACGTGGAGACCATCTTCCGCCGCCGCCGCTACATCCCCGAGATCCTCGACCGGAACTTCAACACCCGCGCCTTCGGTGAGCGTTTGTCGCAGAACTCGCCGATCCAGGGCTCGGCGGCCGACCTGATCAAGGTGGCGATGATCCGCATTCATCGCGCGATCCAATCGTCACGCCTGGATTCCCGCATGTTGCTCCAGGTGCACGACGAACTGGTCTTCGAGTTCCCAGAGGCCGAAGAGATCGCGCTGCGCCGTCTCGTGGAGCAGGAAATGACCACGGCCATCGCCCTCGATGTGCCCCTCGTGGTCGACATCGGGACCGGCGTCAACTGGCTCGAAGCGAAAGGATAACATCGCGGCTGCGAGCGGGCGTGTAAGAACGTGACAGCGAATCGGTCTTGCATACTGCGCGTACCCGCGAGGGATGCCAGCCCGTCTGCGGGGCGTTCACGCGGCGCCTTGCGCTCTAACCGATTTATCCACAATGTCTTGGCGTAGTGGTGGATCTCCGGCCTCGCCTTTGCTTTGAAAGGAACTGGCTCGGCGTGCGTCCGCGGACGGTGTACCCGTCCGACGTGCGCTGAGTCACTCGATTTACTGAACCCCCCTCAGCTGGCCCCATGCCCCTGCGTCGTCGCGGTTTCACCTTGATCGAACTGCTGATCGTCGTCGTGATCATCGGCATCCTCGCCGCCGTCGCGGTGCCGAAGTTCACGTCGACCAAGGGACGCGCGTACGCGGCGAGTCTCAAGGGCGATCTGCGTAACCTGGCGAGCGCACAGGAGTCGTACTTCTTCCAGTTCGCGACGTACACGATGGACACGCTGGCGCTCAACTTCCACACGAGCAACGGCACCCAGCTGACGATCATCGGCGCCACGTCGGGCGGGTGGGCGGCGATCACGACGCACCCGCTGTCGTATCCGCTCACCTGTGCGATGTTCAGTGGGACGATTGCGGCCCCAGCCCCCGCGACCGACGAGGGTGTCGTCGCCTGTCAGTGAGTGAGGCGGGCGCTTCGCCCGCGTTCCCGCCGATCCCGCCTCCGAAAGATCCCGCGGCGCTCTTGCTCGAATGGCAGGAGTTCCGCTCGCGACGCGACGGGATGATCCACGCGATGGACGGCGGTCTGTGGTTGCATCGCCATCTCTGGTTCGGTCGACGCCTCGCCCATCTCGTCTCCACGGATCGGGCGCGGCTCTTGGCGTGGGGTGCGCGTGTGGGTTTGCCGCCGGAGCGACTGCAGTATCATCCCTTGAAGGATCCCCGCGATACGACGCGCCGAGACGCCTGGCACTGGGACCTCGGCGGGCCGTACCTGCCACCGTCTCGCTCATGATCTCCGTCGCTCGCCCCTGCGCACGAGCCGCGGCACTGAGCATCGCGACCCTCTGGTCGCTCGCATGCGGTGAACCCGCACGTCCCGACGGCAAGGCGTCCGCGACGTCCGCGGCGTCGACGCGTGACGCCGAATCACCGGCTCTGCCTCCGGAGTCCGAGCCGTCGCTCGCCGGTGCGCCGCTCGCGCTCGGTGCCTGCGCGCGCGTCAGCACGGTCGAGGGCGCGCCGCTCGGGGTACGCAGCCTCGATACGGCATGGGTCACGCTTTCGCTCGAGAGTCTGGAGCAGCTTACCCCACGGGACTCTGCTCGCGTCGCTGCGCGCCTCGCCCGCTTGGGGGGATCGCTACCCACCGACACGACCGTCGCGGATTTTCGTGGTCTTCCCATCGTCGTGCGCACTGCGTGGCGTGTCGTGCCCAGCGAAGGGGACACACTGCTCGCTGCGATCCTCGTGCGTCGGATCCCCATCGAATCCGACCCGATGGAGGAGATCTTCACCGTGCTCACCAGTCCGGAAGCGCGCCCCGGACTCCGCGACGGTCTGCGGCTGGAATGGATGCAGCGTGATGTCGCTCGTGAGGAATCGGTCGTGTTCCGTGACCTGGTCGCGGTCTGGCGGATTCCCGGAGACACCGTGGCCGCGCTCTTCGCGCACGACGACGAACGGGGTGTCGTCGGACAGTACCTCGTGCGTACGACGCGCGCCTGGACGTCGCGATGGGAAACCGTACTCCCGAACTGCGACACGGCGGTGCCGCGCTGATTCCGTGTCACGCGAGTTGCCGTGCGCACGAATGCTCAGCGTGTTCCGTCTCGCAGGCCAAGTTCGAGAGGCGCCGCCGTTCTGCCTCGGACGACAGCGAGTAGCACGAGGGTGAGCACGTACGGGAACGCGATGAACAGTTGATACGGTAGCTGCACATCGAGCGCCTGGAAGAGATACTGCAGTGCGAACGCCGCGCCGAATACCAGCGCCGCCATCGCGGTGCCGACAACGGACCAGCGACCGAGCACGACGATCGCGATCGCTATGAACCCTCGACCAGCGCTCATGCCTTCGTTGAACGTGCCCACCTGCGCGAGGACCAACGTCGCGCCGCTCAGTCCGCCGAACGCCCCAGCGAACAGGATCGCACCCCAGCGCACGCGCGGCACGTCGATTCCCGCGGCCTCCGCCGCCGCGCGACGTTCACCGACGGCGCGTAACGCGAGGCCGGCGCCCGTGCGATGCATCCACCAGGCGAGGGTCGGTACGGCGGCGTATAGCAGGTAGGTCAGCACCGACTGTCGGAACAGCGCAGGGCCGATCACCGGGATCGCACTCAATCCCGGCACCGCCCACGGCCCCACGGTCGGAGTTCCCAGCGCGGCACCCGAGGCGCCGTACAGGACCTTGTAGAGCGTTCCCGTCAACCCGAGCGCGAGCAGCGTCATCGCCGTCCCGGCGATGATCTGGTCGGTACGCAGTACGAGTACGAAGATCGCGAACACTGCGGCGATCGCCATGCCCGAGAGCACACCGACCGCGAATCCGATCGCCGGACCACCGATGCCTGCGGCGAGCAGCGCACCGAAACACCCCGCGATGATGCAGCCCTCGAGACCGAGATTGATCACGCCCGCACGTTCCGAGACCAGCTCGCCGAGTGCGGCGAACGCCAGCGGCGTCGCCGTGCGCAGGCTCGCCTCGAGGAACGGGGTGAGCAGCAGGAGGAGCTCCATCACTCGGCGTCCACGGCGAGGCGCTGGGCCATCTGCTTGTCGCGCAGGGCAGTCACCGCGAGCACGCCCAGCACCACCAGCGCCACGACGATCTGCACCACGACCGCCGGCACCTGTGCGTCGCGCTGCATGGCCGCGGCACCGGCCTCGAGTGCCCCGAAGAAGATCGACGTGGCGATGATCCAGCGCGGGTCGAGTCGCGCGAGGAGTGCGACGGCGATCGCGGTGTATCCGTACCCGGGCGAGAGGCCTTCATATAACGCCCAAGTGACGCCACCCACCTCGGCGGCACCGGCGATGCCGGCGATCGCGCCACTCACGAGAAAGACGCGCATCACCGTCGACGCGACGTCGACGCCACCGGCGCTCGCGGCGGCGCGCGCGCCGGCGCCGACCGCGCGCACCCGGAATCCACCGGCCGTCCGTTCGAACCACCACCACAGCACGAGTGCCAGCACGACGCCGATCGCGAAGCCGAGGTGGAGTCGTTGTCCCGGGATGAGAAAGGGCCAATGCGCCGAAGCACTGAAGGTCGAGGACTGCGGGTAGATGCGGGTCGGTTCCTGTAGCGGACCGCGGACCAACCAACTCACGAGGGCGGCCGCGATGAAGTTGAGCATGATCGTGCTGATCACCTCCAACACACCGAAGCGTCGCTTGAGCCACGCCGCGATTCCGCTCCAGAGCGCACCGCCCGTCGCGCCCGCCGCCAACATCGCCAACACCACGATCGCGCGCGGAGCCGTGCCCAAGCTGAGTGCCGCGGCGCTCGCACCCACCGCGCCCATCAACAGCTGTCCCTCGGCGCCGATGTTCAGCAGGCCGGCGCGGAATGCGAGGGCCACCGCGAGCCCGAGGAGCAGCAACGGTGTGGCGCGCACCAGCGTCGCCGACCAGATCGCGAAGGCCGATCCGAACGCGCCGTCCCACAGTGCGGCGAGTGCATCCATTGTCAGCTCGCGCCCACGAGCGCGCGCGCGTACGGCGTTCGGTCTGCAGGATCCTCGGCGGGACGCACCTCACGCACCGTCCCGTTGAAGCAGGCGACCACGCGCGTGGCGACCGACAGCACTTCATCGAGGTCCGTCGAGTAGAACACCACAGCGCGCGACGGCACATCGCCGCCGCCGGTGCGGCGCACGATGTCGAGCACAGCATGCGCTGCGCGGAGATCGAGACCGCGGGTCGGATTCTCCGCGACCAAGGCGTCGAGACCGATCCGGTCCTCACGCCCGACCACGAACTTCTGCTGGTTGCCACCCGACAGCGTATCGATGCGGCGCTCCGGTGCACCGTTCCGGACGTCGTGTGCGGTGATCACGTCCACGGTCCGTGCCACCAACGCGCGCCAGTCGAGTGTGCCGCGTGCCGCGCCGGCCTCGGCGAGCGCGAGATTCTCCGTCAGGCTGAACGTCGGCACGACCGCATCGTGGAGACGGTCCTCGGGGATGAATCCCACGTGCGCCGGACGCGTCACGGTGCCTTGCGACGGCAGCAGACGTCCCGCCAGCACGCGCAGCAGCTCGCGCGCGCCGGCACCCTCGACGCCGATCACGCCGAGGACCTCGCCTCGCGCGATCGTGAGCGTGACATCCGCCAGGCGAGTCACGCCACGTTCGTCGACCACGTGGACGTGATCGAGTGCGAGTACCGGGGTGCCGGTAGCGCCACTTCGAAGCGCCGCCGCGCCTGCGGTCGGTCGGTCGGATTCTGTTCGCGCGATGCGCCACGCGGCACCAACGTCAGACTCCCCGGTCATCGCGTCGATCACGGCATCCTCGGTGACGTCGGCGCGCGCGCTGTGCAGGACGGTGCGCCCGCGGCGGAGCACGGTGAGATCGTCGGCGACCGCAAGCGCTTCGCGGACCTTGTGCGTGATGAGCACGACGGTGCCACCACCGTCCGCGAAGTGTCGCAGCCAACGGTCGAGTTCGGCGCGCTCGTCAGGCGTGAGCACCGCGCCGGGTTCGTCGAGAATGAGAATCCGTGCGTCGCGCACCAGCGCCTTCACGATCTCAAGGCGTTGTTGCGCAGAGACGCTCAGATCACCCGACATGGCGGCGGGGTCGATCGTCAATCCGGTCGCGTGCGCGACCGCCGTCATGCGCGCGGCGGTCGCAGCGAGATCCAGTCTCCCGCGTGCACCGAGCGCGACATTCTCCACGGCGCGCATCGTCGAGACTAGGGAGAAGTGCTGATGCACCATGCCGATGCCCTGCGCGATCGCCTCAGCGCTCGACGCGAACGCGACGGCGTCACCGTCGAGATGGATCGTTCCGTGTTCCGGCCGGAGCATGCCGAAGGCGATCCGCATGAGTGTGGACTTGCCGGCACCGTTCTCGCCGAGAAGGGCATGCACGGTGCCGCGCCGGACCGCGATGGACGCGTCATCGAGTGCAAGGGTCCGGCCGAACCGATGTCGGATACCCGACAGGACGAGCGCGGCCTCGCGCGTCACAGCCCCGTCGGTGCGTGAACGAAGTCCCAGGGAACGCCGAACGTCGTCGAGAGGTGCGCGGCCAGCGCACGCACGCCGAGGGTCTCGGTCGCGTAGTGTCCCGCATAGACGATCACCAAGCCGCGCTCTTCCGCATCGACGGCGGTCCAATGCGGCCCTTCGCCGACGATCAGCGTGTCGACGCCGCTTGCGTACGCCTCTTTCAAGGTGTCGACCTGCGCACCGGACCCCGAGCAGATCGCCCAGCGCCGTGTCCGGTGGCCGGCAGGAATCGGTGAGGCGACCGTGTGGTGGCCCCATGGCGTCGCCCACGTTCCGACTCTCGTGATGAGTGTCGCGGTGTCGAGATCGGCTTCGCCACGCACACCGCAATGGATGTGCTGATGTCGGGCGAAGCCGGCCGTCGGCGTCAGTCCGAGAGCTGCGGCAAGCAACCGCGAGTTTCCGAACGTGTCATGCGCGTCCAGCGGCAGGTGCGCGGAATACAACGCCATGTCCGCATCCAAGAGCGCCCGAATGCGCGTTGCGTGCGCACCGACGATCGGTTGGAGACCGCCCCAGAAGAGTCCGTGATGCACGAGCAGCAGATTCGCGCCCTGCGACGCGGCGGCCGTGATCGTGCGATGGGAGCAGTCGACCGCGGCCGCGATCCGGCGCACCGGACCGCGGTGCTCCACCTGCACGCCGTTCAGCGCGGGAGGGTAGTCGGGAATACTGGAGATCCCGAGCAGCGACTCGAGATGCGCTTCCACCTCCGACAGCGCCACCGTGCTCACGGGGCGCTCGCCATCGGCAGCGTGAAAGTGCCCGCGATCAGTTGCGCGCGTAGCCCATCGATATGATCGGTCACCATTTTCGAGAGCACCTGGACCGACGGATTCGGTACCCACCGCACCACGTCCGACTTCGTGTCCAGATGGACGACGCGCGGCGTGAACGAACCGTCCTGTACCTCGCGCGCCACGAGGAGGAACGCATGCGGCAGATCGATGACCACCGAGCCGAGCGTGACTTCGGGGGCGACTTGATTCTGGTCAGCGTTCGCGCCGATGATCCACGCCTTGCCGCGCTCACGCACGGCTTGGAACGCGCCGAGCCCCGCCGCATCGGCATTCTGGAAGATGACATCCGCGCGACGCGACATCAGCGCGAGTGCCTGCTCTTTGCCCGCCGCGGCGTCATCCCAGTTTCCGATGAATGCGGTAAGGATCTGGATGTCTGGACGCACCGACCGCGCACCAGCCTCGAACGCAGCGAAGCTCGACTTGACCGGTGGGAGCTCCGTGCCGCCGAGCACAGCCATGACACCGTTCTGTGAGACGGACGCCGCCGCAATCCCGGCGAAGAAGGAGGGTTCGTCGAATGCGAACGACAGCGCGGCGATATTCGGACCCGTGCCGGACCCGCCCGTGGTGACGTAGATGGTGTTCGGATACTCCGGCCCGACCCGCTGGGCGGCGTCCTGGAACTCGAACCCGTGACCAATGACCAGGTCGTAGCCCTTGGCGCCGTATTGCCGGAAGTTCTCCTCGAACTCTGCCGGCGTTTTTGTCTGGATGTGGCTGATCTCGGCACCGAGCGAGTCGCGGATGCGCTCCAAGCCTTTGTAGGCTGAGGAGTTCCACGCTTGGTCTGAGATTGGTCCCGGGGTCAGGAGTGCGACGCGGAAGGCGCCGTCGTTGCCGGAAGTCTTTGTACCACAGGCAGTTGCGAGCAGTACCGTGTGGATAATAACAAACAATCGGAGCAGTTTCACCATAGTATCGCCTTCCAACACATTTTATTGCAACGTGTTGACGTCATAATGTAAACAAATGACTACTTCCAACATTCTCTGTGGATAATGCTCTACGTTGATTCGCTGCTGTCTCGTAAGTGGCAAGCTACTGTCAGCTTCTGCGCGCGATCTTGGCCTCACGGGAATCACTCGGCTGCTCCGCGCCAGTCACGAGCGCGATCTCCGTCATCTTCAAGCCACCATTGATACGGGCGCCTTCCATTACCACGATCGAGCGAGTGGTGATGTCGCCATTGACGACCGCTGTGTGCTGCAGCTCAAGCCGTTCTGTTGCGGTGACGGCACCATCGATGACGCCACCGACCACCACTTCACCGGCGATCACATCGCCCTGGATCGCGCCTTCCTTGGCGAGCATGACTTGGCGTGCCTTGCGCACGCTTCCCTCGATGCGCCCTTCGACCTTCAGCACACCGCTGCATTCGATGTCGCCGCAGATGGTCGTGCCGGCCGAAACGATTGAGAGCGTGTTCTCGCCGGCGCGCACGCCGCCTTTCGACTTCCCGTCCTCTCCACTGAAGATCGCCATCGCGTGCTCCTGCTTCATGTGTGAACGCTGCAATCAGCGCGGTGTGCCCGATGCGGGGGGCTTGATCGTGTCCGGTGCTGTGCGCACGGAGTCGCGCGAACCGGTGGAGTCCGGTTTCGCCGGGGTCTTCGTCAGTGTCTTCGTCGCAGTGTCGATGCGCAGCGTCGGTCCCGCCGGGGCGTCGGACTTCGCTGCCGCGCTCGGGGCTGCACTTGCGGCTGCGCGCACGTCACTATTCCGTGGCTTCGTGTCCGACTCCGGCTTCGCCTGCGCCGCGCCCATGAGTCGCTGCACCTGTTCGTAGCGCGCTTGCAGCGCGCCGAGTGTGGCCGTCAGTGTATCGAGTCGCTCCGCCTCGAGTCGCAGCGTGTTCACTTCTTGAACCAGGAACGGAACCCGCGCGGCTTGCGATGCCATCCACCCCCACGTCACGAGCGCGACCACGAAGAGGATCCGCATCGGCCAGGAGAGGACCAGATTGAGCAAACGCACCTGCCAGCCATGCAAGACATAGTGTCGGTGCGAGAGGCCACGCTCGCGATGCATATGAACGTAGAGCTGTCCCGAGGTCGGATCGAGGATCCGCCCATGCGCTTCACGCGCACCGGTCGCCTTGATCGGGCGTGGGGTCAGATTGCGGCTCACTCCGACAGATCCTCGCCCAGGATCAACGCCACCAAGCGTTCGAAGTCGTCGGCGCTGTAGAACGGCACGCGGAGTTCGCCGCGTTCTTTCCCGGACTGCAGAATCTTCAGATCCGTGCCGAGATGTTTGCGCAGGCGATCCTCGAGACGACGTACCTCGGCCGAGCGTACGTCGCCAGTTGAGCCGGTGCCGCCGGCGGTGGGCTTCTTCCCCTGCGCCTGCGCGGCCTCGCGCACGCGTCGCTCCACTTCACGCACCGAGAGCCCCTGGGCGACGACCTCGCGCGCGAGGTCGGCGATTCGTGATTCGTCGCCCATGCCGAGCAACGCGCGCGCATGGCCGATGGTGAGCTGACCATCCCAGACCAAGCGGCGCACCGAAGCCGGCAGCAACAGCAGGCGCAGCGTGTTGGCGACCGTCGACCGATCCTTGCCGACGATGTCCGCGACTTCCTGTTGTGTGAGCGAGAACTCCTTGATCAGCTGCTCGTATCCTTCCGCCTCTTCAATCGGATTGAGGTCCGCGCGCTGCAGATTTTCGACCATCGCGAGCGAGAGCAGCAGTCGGTCATCGACTTCTTTCACGATGGCCGGGATCTCCGCCCAGCCGAGTCGCTGCGCCGCGCGGAAGCGTCGCTCTCCTGCAATGAGTTCGAATCCGGTGCCGGTGGTGGCCGTGCGCACTGTGACCGGTTGCAGCAATCCGCTCACCCGCAGAGACGCTTCAAGGTCCGCCAAGTCCTCGGCCTTGAATTCCTTGCGCGGCTGGAGCGGGTTGGGCCGAATCTGTGAGATGGGGATGTTGCGGAGCGGAGATTCCGGCAACGGCGCAGCCGCGCGTGCGGGGGCGCGGTCCGGCTGCTGCGGCAGGCTGTTGTCCGTACGGACAGGAGCTTTCGCAATGAGCGCTTCAAGTCCCCTGCCCAGTCGTCTTCCCTTCTCAACGCTCATGCGTATTCCTGAACCGTGAATGACAGGTTTGTTTGTGGCGCTTTGATGCTTCTATTGTGGCGCGTCACCGTGTGATGCCAGTTCGGTCATTTCGAGCGCCGAGAGTCGTCGCGTCGCACGACGCTCGTGTTCCATCAGGGTCCGCCCGAGTACCCACAGCTTCTCGCGGACGCCACCCACGTACCCTTCAGGTACCCTGTCGGCCGCGTCCGAGTTCGATGAGTTCGCGGGCTACTCCCATATACGCCTGAGCCCCTACGGAAGCCACATCGTACAGGATGATCGGTTTGCCGAATGACGGGGCCTCCGCGAGGCGAATATTGCGCGGGACCACCGACTCGAAGACCTTCGCGCCGAAGTACTCGCGCGCGTCCGCCGCAACCTGGCGCGAGAGATTCAAGCGTGCGTCATACATGGTGAGAACGACGCCGTCGATTCCCAGTGCGGGGTTCACGCCCTGCTGCACCAAGTGCACGGTGTTGAGGAGCTGCGAGAGACCCTCAAGCGCGTAGTACTCGCACTGCAGCGGAATCAGGAGCGCATCTGCCGCGGCGAGCATATTGAGCGTGATTAGCCCCAGCGAAGGCGGGCAATCGATCAGGATGTAGTCGTATTCGTCTCGGACCAGCTCGAGGGCACGACGCATGGCGAGCTCCCGCTGCTCCTCGGCGACCAGCTCAACCTCGGCACCGGCGAGATCCGGCGTTGCCGGCAGCACATCAAGGTGCTTGAACTGTACCTCGCGGACGATCGCCGAGTGGATGACCGTGGGTTCGAGCAGGACTTCGTAGATCGTATCCTTGATCTCGTCCCGCACCAGGCCGATCCCGCTCGACGCGTTGCCCTGTGGATCACCGTCGACCAACAGTGTCCGTTGCTCTGCAGCGGCGAGGGAGGCGGCGAGATTGACGGCGGTCGTTGTCTTGCCGACGCCGCCTTTCTGGTTGGCAATCGCGATGATGCGGGCCACAGGTGTCCGGTGAATGAGGAGGGGGGTAGGACGGCGAATATACCGTCCTACCCCCCTCCCTACCAGAGCAGATGTTTCACGTGGAACGACAATTCACCAACACTTGTTTCGTTTCACGTGAAACGTTGCTTAGAAGTACGTGTGAAACGCGACTGAGAGTCGAGATGGTCGCTCCCCAAGCAACGCCTGAACTCCTACCGCATCGAAAACACGAAAATCGCTTCGACGGAGACGGTGAAGCGGAGTGTTCCGGTCTCGATCGGCGTTGGAGCCGCCGACTTGTCCATCGCGCGCATCGTGAGCATCGGTGCCATCTCCTGCATCGGCATCGGCGTGTTGGGGCTCGAGCAGATCTGAATCACCCCGGTGATGCGACCACCGGCGGCTTCCGCGATCGCATCCGCATCGGCGCGCGCCTTCGCGACGGCCTTCTTCAGGGCATCGCGGGTTGCCGCTTCCGTGCTGGACGCAAAGAACCGCAATCCGCCGACATTGGTCGCACCGCGATTCAGTCCGGCGTCGATCACCGGTCCGATCTGTGCGACCTGGCGCACCTCGACTTGGATGCTGTTCATCGCCTGATAACCGACCACAGTCGGCCGCCCACCTTCCTTTGGGTACTCGTACTCGGGGTTGATGCTCACGCCCTGTGTCCGCAGCTGCGCCGACGCGATCCCGAGCCGACGCAGTGTATCGAGGACCGCGGTTTGGATGCGCGCGTTCTCGGTGCCGGCGGCAGCCGCCGTGCGGGCGCGAGTCTCCACGCTGAACGTGACCACCGCACGATCCGGCGTGACCTCGACGTCCTCGCTCGCAGACGTGACGATGCGAGAAACCGCAACTGCCGGTGCTGCGGTCGAGGGCCCGCCTGGCGTCGGCGTCTGCGCCGCGAGCGGGACATGACACGCGCCGACAGCCAGCGCGACAGCGAACGGCAACACGATCCGATGACGCATGATGACTCCGATTAATGATCAGTGTGATACTAAATGACTCGAGAGTCGCGGCGCGATCGCCCGCCCCTCCTCAACACCCACAGTTGCTGCGGCCCGCTCACGGACGCCAGCGGGTCCACGTCAACGGGGCGTCGACCTTGTCACTCGCGCGACCCAGCACGTAGACCGGCCGTCCCGGAAACTGTGCGGCGATCTCCGATTCCCGGCCCGGCAGCCACCGTGCGTACACGTTCCCGTCGCGCACGAGCCGGAACGGCGCATACAACGAATATCCCGAACGGTCCTCAGCCACACGCGCCGCGCACGCCCCCGCGTACTCAGTACCCGGCAGGAATCGCTCCGACCCATCAGGCGACCAGGGACTGCGCTGCAGCCGCGCCGAATCCGCCTGCAGTGGAAGCAAGGCAAGAACCGCCTCCTCCTCGCGGCCGCCGTCGCGCTCCAACGCCTCCACAGCACGGTCGAGGGAGCATGCATCAACGCGCCGGTACAGCTGCTCGGCCGACGCGCGTGGCACACCGAGCGCCCAGAGGCGCACGACCAGTTGGGCGCCCCAGCTCTCACGCACCAGCACCAATGCGTCCTTCACGCCGGCGCCCCGACTCGCCGCGGCCACGTCCACGCGCATGGACGTGTTCGCGTTCCTATAGGACGGCGCACGAACCGCCACCACGGTCACGAGCGCATACAGCGCACCACTGGCGAGTGCCACTTGTGCGCCGCGCCGTACCGTCCATGCCTGACCGCCGAACGCGAGCGTCACGCGCGCGCTCCACAACACCAGCACAGGAAGCAGCGCGAACATGAACCGCGGCCCCAGGTGCGATCCGTCGTGCCAGTACGCCCCGTACGCCAAAACCAACAACGCACTGCACGCGAGCAGATAGCGGTCCAGTGCACCGAGCCGCTTGGCAACGACGAGTCCCACGACGGCGGGAAGCAGACTCGGGAAGGGCGTCTCCAGCAGGTGCGTCGACAGTCGCGTGAAGTACAGCCCGATCAGCTCGAGCCCGCGGGCAGGAGTGTGTGCGGGACCCCACGGAGACTGGTGAAATCCCAGACCGTGCCCTGCGCCCCAGAGGAGGTCGTATCCGAAGAGCGTCGCGCGACCGGTCTGCTGCGCGTTCACGTACAGGAGCCCCGCGATCGGAAGCGCGACCCCGACGCCGGACAGCAGCAGCGTGGCGAACGCGCGCCCACCGGCGCGGGCGCGCCAGGCCAGCCACAGCGCGGCGGGCACCGCGAACACCACGGCGTCGAGCGGACGGATCGTCGCGGCGACGCCGAGTCCGAGCCCGGCGAGAAGGCCCCACCAAGGCGAGTCGCCACCGGGCGACGACGACTCACGCGTGGCGGTCGCGAGGGCCGCGCTCGCGACCAGTAACCAGGCGAGCGTCGTCGCGTGGTTCATGTGCGAGCCGAACATGAACGCTCCGAACGGCGCCACCACGAACAGTGTGAGTGCTCCGCGATGCCACCGGCGCGTCGCGGTCGGTTCGACGGCACCGAGCACCACGGCGAACGCCAGCACACTCACGGCACCGGCCAGCGGACCCACCAGCCACTCGGCACCCACGAGCGAGCCCAGCATCAACATCGCCGGTCCGCCGATGGGAAACTGCGCGAAGGTGCGGTCGCCGAGGTCGACGAGGTTGAGCACGGAGAAGAACTCGCGGAGCGGCGGCGTGGCGACGCTGAGCTGCCCCTCTGCCAGCCATCGTGCCTGCAGCACCTGCACGATCTCGTCGATGTGAAGCGCGCGACCCGAGAAGACGAGCTGCGCGATCGTCGCATACAACGCGAAGGCGCCGACGGTCGCCGTGAGGACGAACGGCCATCCAGCGAACCCCGGGGTGCCGCCGGAGAGGGTCGCGGGCCGGTCGGGCAATCGTCGAGCCCGCAGGATGTACCACGTCAGCCCCCCGATGCCGACGCAGAGCAGCGTGCCGAACGTCCAGTCGAGCAGTCGCGCGGCGTACTCGGCGTCGAGTTCGCCGCCAGGGATGAGCGCCGTGAGCGGGAGGAGAGCGAAAGCGAGGACGAGCGCGGCGATCAGGCGCGGCGCCATCGCTCGACCTCTAGGATGAGGTTCTGGAGATCCGCCGGACTGACGCCAGGGATGCTGGCCGCCTGGGCGAGGGTACTCGGCCGACGCACGGCGAGCTTCTGCCGCGCTTCCACGCTCACCGTGAGCATCGCGTCGTACGGCGCCGTCTCCGGGAGCGCGAAGTCGCCCATCCGCTGCAGTCGCGCGGCTGCGCGCCGTTCCCGCGCGAGATATCCCGCGTACTTGAGCTCCAGTTCGGTGGTGAGCACGGCCTCGCGCTGCAGATCAGCACCCACGCCGGCAGCGTCGAATAAGTCTCGAAGTGCGACTTTCTGGCGTCTTGCGATCTCGAGCAGCGGCATCGCGTGCGCCAGCGGTCGCTCTCCGGCGGCGAGGAGCACCGGGTCTACTTGGGCGGGCGTTACCCGGGTCGACTCCGCGAGTGCGGTCGCATGGGCGACATCGGCGAGCCGTGCTTCCGCGCGTGCGCGTTCCTCGCCCGTGTAGAGACCGAGTCGCGCGCCGATGCCATACAGGCGGTCGAGCGCGTTGTCCTGTCGCACCGTGAGCCGGAACTCGGAGCGCGAGGTGAACAGGCGATACGGTTCGTCGACACCCCGGGTCACGAGATCGTCGACGAGCACGCCGATGTACGACGTGTCTCGGCCGAGGACGATGGGCTCGAGCGCGAGCGCATGCGCGGCCGCATTCAGCCCGGCGACCACGCCTTGGGCCCCGGCCTCTTCGTACCCCGTGGTGCCGTTGATCTGGCCAGCGAGGAAGAGGCCGGCACACGCACGCGTGGCGAGCGTGGGGTGGAGCTGGGTGGGCGGCACGAAGTCGTACTCGATCGCATAGCCGGCACGCGTCATGTGTGCCCGCTCGAGGCCGGGAATCGCGTGCAGCAGTTGGAGCTGTGCATCCACCGGCAGCGACGTCGAGAGCCCGTTCACGTACAACTCATGGGTGTCGTGGCCCTCCGGCTCCAGATACAACTGGTGCCGCTCCGCCGAGGCGAACCGCACGATCTTGTCCTCGATGCTCGGGCAATAGCGGGGCCCGCGCGCGCCGATCGCGCCGCCGTACATTGCGGACTCGCTGAGCCGGTCACTCACGATCTGCTTGGCAGCGGACTCGACGTAGGTGATCCAACACGGCAGTTGGTCGGGATGGCGGGTGCCGTGGTCAGTACGTCGCGGCGTGGGCCAGAAGACCGACCACGAATAGTCGAAGTCGTCGATCTCGCTGTCCTGTCGCTCAAGCGCGCGGTAATCCACCGAGCGGCCGTCGATGCGTGGCGGCGTGCCCGTCTTGAATCGCTGCGTGACCAGCCCGAGCTCACGGAACTGGTCGGCGAGCGTCGTCGTCGCGGGCTCGCCGGCGCGCCCACCGCTCACCGAGAGTCCGGTGCCGATGTGGATGCGGCCGTTCAGGAACGTGCCGGTGGTGATGACCACAGCCCGGGCGCCGAAGAACCGCCCTTCGGTGGTCTCCACACCGGCGACTGCACCGTGCGCATCGAGCCGCAGCCGCGCGGCCGTCCCCTGCACCGTCGCCAATCCGGCGTGCTGTTCGAGCTCGCTCCGCACCGCTCGACGGTAGAGACCGCGATCCGCCTGCGCGCGCGGGGCCCAAACGGCCGGCCCCTTCCCGCGGTTGAGCATCCGGAACTGAAGCGTCGCGCGATCGGTCGCGCGGCCCATCACCCCGCCGAGGGCGTCGATCTCACGGATGACCGTTCCCTTGGCCACGCCGCCCATCGCCGGATTGCACGAGAGCTGGCCGATGGTCTCAAGTGAGGTGGTGAGCAGCGCCACGCGCGCACCGCGCCGCGCGGCAGCCACGGCGGCTTCACAGCCGGCGTGGCCACCGCCGATCACGATCACATCGAAGTCCTGCGCTGAATGCGGCACGCGCTTAATCTACAAGCTCGATCCGCGCGGTCACCCCGCGGTGCGCGCCCACCTCTCCGTCACCACCGATGCCGATCAAGCTCACCCACAATGCACCGACGCTCCTCATCCGCCGAGACGCGTTCGAAGGCGCAGCGCTCACGCGCGAGGGAATCGATGCGTGGCTCAACCTGACCCCCGAGGAGTTCCGGGTGGAAGGGAGCGTGATCGCCATCGGACCAGTGTACGACGACGAGGGGCTCCAGGCCCTGGTGAGCGCCTTCGAGGAAAAGGGGCTCGTCTACTTCGACGACTTCTTCGAGATGTCCGGGAACTGGCCCGAGTGGCTCAGCGTCTTCACGACGCCGGCCACCCGGGCACCCTGAGTCGGACTACTTCAGGTACTTCTTGAACCAGGCGACGGTCTCGGGCCACGCCTGCTTGGCGGCTTCGGCGTTCGCGGGCTGATCCTGGGCACGCAGGAAGCCGTGCCCCGCCCCGGTGAAGATGCGGCTCTGGTACGTGCCGCCCATCGCCTTGATGGTGGAGTCCGCACGCGCGATGGTCGCGTTCACGCGCTGGTCGTTCTCACCGAAGAGGCCGAGCACCGGGACCTTGATCTTGGCGAGTTCGGCGGCTTCGGGCGCTGAGCCGTAGTACACGACGGACGCCGAGAGACCCGGCGCGTTGAAGACCGCGTGATTGTACGACGCGCTCCCGCCCCAGCAGTAGCCGACGATCCCGTACTTCTTGGACGCGGCCGGGAGTGACATGCCGTAACGCCCGATCGCCGCGACCATCGCGTTCATCTTGTCGGGTGTGACGTTGCGGATCATGGTGCGCGCAACGTCGGTGGTGAGCGTGTCGGTGGTCGCGCCACCACGTTCGATGGACAGCAGGTCCGGCGCGATCGCGATGAAGCCGTCGGCGGCGAGCTGGTCGGCGACCGAGCGCACCCACGTGGAAAGTCCGAAGATCTCGTGCACCACGACCACCACCGGCGCGTTGCGCTTGACCTCAGGGTAGACCACCCATGCCGCAATCGAATCCGTGCCGCCCGGCGTGAGCGGCACCATCGCCCACTCGGCGTGGCGCGGGGACTTCTGCAGGCGCTCGGCGGCCTGCGTGGCACCAGGCGCGATGCCGCCGGCCTGCTGGATCTCGGTGGTGGAGACGAACGGGCCACCGGGATTCATGGCCGTCATGTCGTGATCCGAATGATCATCGGCCATGAGGGAGGCGGAGGCACCGGAGGCGCGCGCCTCCTCGGGCGTCATCTTCTGGAACGAGCACGCGCCGAGCAGCGCCAAAGCGGGCAACAATCGCAGGTGTCGCGACATATACGGTCTCCGGAGGGTGGGGGCACGAACGACGATGGGGATGGCGTCGTGCCATCCCCATAACGTGCTACCCCACTGCCGCGTTCGCGAGGGTCAGGTCGCGGCGGGTCGCAGCTCCGGGAAGACCTCGAAGCTCATCCGCTCGGCGATGACCTGCCGCGCGCGCGCGACGATCTCATCCGTGGACGGCGACTCGGCGTAGAGCTGGAGTGCGCGGGTGCGAAGCTCCGCCGCCGACGGCAGGTGTGGCAGGTGCGGCAGCTGCTGCTGCAGTTCATGCCAGATCTCCTCGGCCCGGGCCTGCTTGGCTGCGAGCTTGGTGCGCAGCTCGATGACCTTCGGGTGGGCATCGAACGACTCACGCGCGTGGCTCATCTGCGAAGCCATCTGTCCGCGCACGTCCGCGGCGGCCCACTGCTCGGCGAGCTGGCGGGCGACGCGCTCGAGCACGGCCGTGCCGACGCGCCGCTCATTGCGCACCACTTCCACCGGCGGTTCGCCGAGGTCCCACACGAGGCCGACCCACGACATCGCCTTGAGGACATAGTACGTGATGTCGATCTCGTACCAACGGAAGCCCTGGCGCGTGGAGCGCTGATACGCGTGGTGATTGTTGTGCCAGCCTTCGCCGAGCGTGATGAGCGCGAGCCACCAGTTGTTGCGCGAATCGTCGCCGGTCACGTAGCGCTGGTTGCCGTGCACATGAGCCAGCGAGTTGATGAAGAACGTCCCGTGGTACAAGAACACGGTGCTGAGGAAGAAGCCGATGAACAGGCCCGACCAGCCATCGATGAAGAAGCAGAGCACGGCGAGGGCGATGCCCGGCAACAGCTGGTGCTTGTCAAGGAACACGAGCTCCGGGTACTTCGTGAGATCCGGGACTTCGTCCACGCGCGTCGCGTCATGCTTCTTGTCGAAGATCCACCCGACATGGGAGTAGAAGAAGCCGCGGTGCACGGGCGAGTGCACATCCTCGGGATCATCCGAATGCCGGTGGTGATGGCGATGCAGCGCGGCCCACCACAGGACCGACTTCTGGGTGGAGCTCATGGCGAGGAGAGCGAACAGGAACTGCCCCGCCCGCGAGGTCTTGAACGACCGATGCGAAAAGAAGCGGTGATAGCCCGCCGTGACACCGAACATGCGGACGACGTACAACGTGATCGCGAGGATCACGGAGGTCGTCGTCACCCCCGACCAAATGGCCGCGAGCGGGGCCAGGTGGACGAAGATGAAGGCCGCCGTATTCGGATAAATGATGTCGTCGTGGAACTCAGTCGCCGAGGAGCTCAAGATCGGGTCCGGCAAAGATTAAATGAGAATGGATATCAACTAGACGGAATCTAGCGGATCCACAGGAGCCTACGCATCAGGGAATCTCCCCGTTCAGCGGCGTGATAGGCCTTCGGCCAGCCAGCTGATCACCCGGGGCTCCATGGAGTATCGGGCGGCCCATGGCGGACCCGACACCCAACCCACGTGCCCACCCTTAGGGGTGAAGTCAATCGCGAGCTGGGGATTGGCTCTCGCGATCTCTCGTACTCGATCGAGGACGACTGGAGGAAGAAAAGGGTCATCGACCGCCGAGTGCAAGAGGGTCGGTCGACTGATTTGCGGAAGAAAGTGGATAGAACTTGAACGGCGATAGTAGTCGTCCGCTCCGTCGAATCCGTGAACGGGCGCTGTGAAGGCGTCGTCGAACTCCCAGAACGTCCGCGACGACGCCACGCGTGCCCAGGCGACCGGCAGCTGCGGATGCAGTGCTCGCACGGCGGTCGCTTTGCGCTTGAGCGTCTTCACGAAATGGCGTGCGTACACGCGCGAGAAGCCTTCTTCGAGGAACCGCGAGCCGGCGCCGAGATCAAAGGGGGTGGAGACGGCGGCCGCCCGTCGGATCTCCCGCGGTGCGGTGTCACCTTGTTCGCCCAACCACTTCAGCAAGACGTTCGCGCCCAGCGACACACCCGTGACGACAATCGGTCGGCCGGGACGCTCGGCGGCGAGATGCCGCAGAAAGTGGTTCGCGTCGGTCGTCTCACCGGAGTGGTAGAGGCGCGGCACACTCGGGATGCGGCCGTCGCAGGTGCGGAAGATGAGCAGCGCGGCGCTCCAGCCGCGCGTGCGGGCTTCGTGCATGAGGCCCTGGGCGTACTTCGAGCGCACCGTGCCCTCGAGCCCATGCAGGATCGCGAGGAGCGGAGCCTCCCGGTCCGGTGCATCCACGCGCGCGACCGAAATGTGGTCGCCGTCGGGCGTCGGCCACAGCTCGATCCGTTCGTGCGCGTCAGGGAGCCGACGAGCGAACTTCCCCCAGACCGTCGGGAGATGTGGGCCCGGCAGCCACCACGCGGGGGAGAACGGTGGATGATTCGACACAGGGGAGTGGGTAGATTCCTTCGAGCCGCGCCGACGGTACGTCAGCCGCACTCGGTGCGCAGGACCTGCAATATCAGGGGAGAACTGCGTGGAAGTGCAGGTCTTCGGCACACAGAAGAACCAAGACACCAGACGGTCACTTCGTTTCTGGAGTGAGCGCCGCGTGAAGGTCCACTTCGTGGATCTCAAGGAACGCGCGGCGAGTGCCGGTGAGCTCCAACGCTTCGTGCAGAAGTTCGGCCTCACGGCGCTGATCGACAAACAGTCGAAACGGTATCAGGAGCTCGGACTCGGCGCGGCGCGTCTCTCCGATGAGAAGTGGATGAGCACGCTGGTCGCCGAACCGATGTTGCTCGTGCAGCCGCTCACCCGCTTCGGCGGCAAGTTGACCCTCGGGCTCGCCGAGTCCGAGTGGAAGTCGTGGGTGGAAACGGAGCGCACCAAGTGATCTGGGCCTGGTCGGGATTCCTGCTGTTCATCGCGGTCGTGCTCGCGCTCGACCTCGGCGTGTTCAATAGAAAGGCGCACGCGCCGTCGTTGCGCGAGGCCCTGTTCTTCACCGCGGGCACGGTGGTCATGGCGGTCGCATTCGCCGGCCTCGTGTACTTCGCGTACAACGCGCATTGGCTGGGCCTCGGACTCGCGACCGATGCGGTGGACGGCCTGCAGAACGACGGGCGCCTGGCCGCCGTGAAGTTCCTCACGGGCTATGTCGTCGAGATGAGCCTCTCGATGGACAACGTGTTCGTGATCGCGCTCATCTTCGAGCACCTCAAGGTGCCGCTGATGTACCAGCATCGGGTGCTCTTCTGGGGCATCCTCGGCGCGCTCGTGATGCGTGGGACGATGATCGGGGTGGGCGCGCAGCTCGTGGCGCGCTACCACTGGATCCTGCTCGTGTTCGGCGCGTTCCTCGTCTTCACCGGTGTGCGCATGCTGATGTCGAGCGCGGCCGAGGAGGAGGAGGAAGTCGAAGGCTGGGTCACGCGCTGGTTGCGTAAGCACTTCCCGGTGACCGATCGCTTCCATGAGCAGCACTTCCTCGTGGAGCTGAACGGCAAGCGATTTCTCACGCCGCTCGCGGTGGCGTTGGTGCTGGTGGAGACGACCGACCTCATCTTCGCCGTGGACTCGATCCCCGCGATCTTCGCGATCACTGCGGATCCGTTCCTCGTCTTCACGTCGAACGTGTTCGCGATCCTGTGCCTGCGGTCGCTCTACTTCGGGCTCGCGGGGTTGATCCAGAAGTTCCGCTACTTGAAGGTCTCGCTCGCGCTGGTGCTGGCGATCGTGGGTCTCAAGATGCTTTTCGCGAGCTACATCAAGACGTGGTTGGGTGAGGACGCCAACTTCTGGCTGCTGGGTGTGATTTTCGTGGTGCTCATCGGAGGTGGTGTGGCGAGCTGGCTGGCGGACCGCGGGAAGCCGGCCGCCGGGTCGCCGTCGTGAGCCACTCCGCCGCGAGTTCGAGGCGCCGCGCGCCATCCCACGTGCGGCTCGTCGTGCACTTGGCGGCGTCGCTTGCGTTGATGATGTCTGCTGCGAACACGCTCGCGGCGCAGGCGGCGGTCCGGGTGCTCAGCTTCAACATCCGCTACGGCACGGCGAACGACGGCGCGCATCGCTGGGACGCGCGACGGGATGCCGTGATCGGGACGATCCGCGACCACGCGCCGCATGTGCTGGGCGTGCAGGAGGCATTGCGATTCCAGCTGGATGAGCTGGCGCGCGCCCTGCCCGGCTACCGGGAACTCGGGGTCGGTCGCGATGATGGGCGGGCCGCTGGTGAGTACTCCGCCATCCTGGTCGACACCGCGCGATTCTCACTGCTCGCGGAAGGGACGTTCTGGTACTCCGACACACCCACCGTGCCCGGGTCGATGCACTGGGGGAATCGCATCACGCGGATCGCGACGTGGGTGCGGCTCCTCGATCGCGCGACGGGTGACACCCTGCGCGTGTACAACACGCACTGGGACCATGAGTCGCAGCCGTCGCGTGAGCGGAGCGCGGCGCTCTTGCTCGAGCGCGTGAGCGGCGACTCCGGACCGCGTGATCGGGTGCTTGTCATGGGTGACTTCAACTCGGACGAAGCGAACCCGGCGTTCCAGCGGCTCGTGACGGCCGGCGGCGGGGTTGGAACTGGGGCCAGCGGCCCGGCCGCCCGCCCCCCGCTGCTACGCGACACGTTCAGAGCGCGGAACCCCGCCGCCACGATGGTCGGGACGTTCAACGCCTTCAAGGGCGACTCGACCGCCGGGAAGATCGATGCGATCCTCGTCGGCGCCGACTGGTCGGTGCTCGATGCCGGAATAGACCGCCGCCGATGGGGTGCCCTGTGGGCGTCGGATCACTTCGCCGTCTGGGCGATCGTGCGATAGATTGAACGCAATGAACAAGCCACTATCCTGCTTCGTCTTACTATTTTCTAGATTATAGAATAGTGCGCACCGCACCGTTCGATGTCGCGCTCGCGCTCCGTCTGCTCAGCCCGGCCGGCACTCTGGTCGAACTCGCCGAAGAACTCGGCGTTGCGCCGAGCCAGGTCCACTCCGCGCTCGCCCGCCTCGGCCGCGCGGGACTCCTCAAACCCGCCAAAAGGGCGACGAACCCGCGCGCACTCACCGAGTTCGCCCTGTACGGCGTGCGATATGCCTTTCCGGCGACCAAGGGCTCGCTCGCCGCGGGAGTCCCCACGGCCTACTCGACCTCCCCACTGGACGCCGAGGTCGATGCAGTCGACGTGGTGGTACTCCCCGCCAATGTCCCTGATGCCGTGCAGGGATTCGCCATCACGCCGCTCTATCGCGGGGCGGCGGGACTCGCCGCACGCACGCCGCAGCTCTTCGAGATGGTCGCGCTTGTCGATGCGATCCGTCTGGGCGACCCACGTATCCGACTCGCCGCGCGCACGCGGCTGGAGCAGCGGATCAACGCGGCCGCGTCGCTGGCCGGAGTGACGCCCCCGTCGACGGCCGCGGTACCGCCGCGACCTGGGAGCGCCGGAAGCACCCCGTGAGATGATCGTTCACCAGACCCATCGCCTGGAACATCGCGTACATGGTCGTGGGGCCGACGAACTTCCACCCTCGTTGCTTGAGCGCGCGTGAGAGGGCGGTCGACTCGGCGGTGATGGCGGGGATCTCGGCGCGGGTGAGGCGGCGAGCGCGTCCGGAGCGAGAGGAGGCTCCCGCCGGTGCGAAGGACCAAAGGAAGTCCGCGAGCGACCGCCCTTCGGCGCGGAGCTCCGCGTAGCGCTGCGCGTTGTTGATCACCGCCTCGATCTTGCCGCGATGCCGTACGATATCGGCATTCGAGAGCAATCGCGTCACGTCGCGGGGGCCGAAGCGTGCGACCTTGGCTGGGTCGAAGTCGGCGAACGCCTCTCGGAACGCTTCGCGCTTGCGAAGGATCGTGATCCAGCTCAGTCCCGCCTGGAAACCCTCCAGCGACAGCTTCTCGAACAGCCGGTGTTCGTCCGTGACCGGTGTGCCCCACTCGAGGTCGTGATAACGCACATAGAGCGGGTCGGTACCGCACCACCAGCAGCGCACGAGACCGTCCTGGCGCTGCAGCCCGGCCGCCAGCGGCGTCACGTGGCGAAGCCACGCAGCTCGAGGAACTCGGCGACCTCGGCGGGATCGTCGATGACCTCCAACCAGCCGGGCTTGAGCGCGATGCGTACGACGAGCGCGGTACCTTCGGTGCTGATCAGCATGGCGTCGGTGAAATCGCACTTCGCGACGGCTGACTCCGGGATCTCGATCCCCGGGATCCCGCTGAACTGGATCGAATGATCCGGGCCTGCCGAGGGCAACGGCTCGAGCCACGTCACGCCGCGGAACAAGGCGACCTCATTGGTATGCGATGTGAAGGCCGAATCGCGCGCGGGCACCTCGCTGCGGTCCGGGAAGAAGTCGGCGACGAGCGCGGAGACTTCGAATCCGGGTTCGATCTCGGCGCGATCCACGTGCGCGCGCACCGTCCCGCCCTCGCGCAGGCGCACGTGGAACTCGCCATCGATGAACGCCCACCCGGCCCAACCGCGCCGCAGGCGGCGCAGTGCGTCGAGCGAATCGGTATCGGCGATGAACGAATAGTCGCGGCGACTCATGGCGCGAACGATATCTGATACGCGTGGGCTAGAACAACAGCAGCACGGTCCCGACGACAACGAGGATCGAGACGAAGTCGAGGGCCAACCCGGCGCGCGCCATGTCGCGGACCGTCACTTCGCCGCTACCGAAGACGATCGCGTTCGGTGGCGTCGCCATGGGCAGGGCGAATCCGACTGACGCCGACAAGCCGACGAGGACCATCAACATGAGTGGTGGCTGATCGAGTGCGGCTGCCAGCGACACGGCGATCGGCATGCCCATCGACGCAGTAGCCGCGTTCGACGCCAACTCCGAGACGACGACGGTAGCCGCCGAGATGCCGAGCAGCACCAGCGGCAGCGGCATGCCTTTGAGACCGGACATCCAGACGCCGATGGTGGTAGCCAATCCACTCGATTCCATCGCCGCGGCGAGCGACAACCCGCCCCCGAAAAGCAGAAGCACATCCCACGGGATCTCCCGCGCCTCGCGCCACGTGAGCAACGGACGGGACGGCCCGGTGACCGTGCGCCCGGGGATGAGGAACAGCGCGATCCCGCCGATGACGGCGATGCCGGCGTCCGAGAGGGAGGGCACGAACGACGTGAGGCCGAGGATGGAGAACGATCCGATGACTTTGGGTTCGCGGAAGAACCACGCGAGCGCCATGCAAGCGAAGAGAACGAGCACGTTGCGCTCGCCGGGGCCGACGCGCCCAAGCGCAGCTCTTCGCGACTCCAGCACCTCCAGTCCGGCGGCGCCGAGTTCGATGCGCTCGCGGTGGAAGACGAACACGAGCAGTGCCCAGCAGACCGGCAAGAGGATGAGAGTGATCGGCAACCCGACCTTGAGGAAGTCGAAGAACGTCAGGTTCACGCCGATCAGCTCACGCGTCGCGCCGGCGAGGATGAGGTTCGGCGGCGTGCCGAGCAGCGTCCCCATGCCGCCGATGCTGGCCGCGAACGCGACGCCGAGGAGCAGGGCGACCCGCTGGCTACGCGCGGCGTCACTGGTGCCGTATAGTGCGCCGATCGCGAGGGCGATGGGGTACATCATCGCCGCGGTCGCCGTGTTGGAGATCCACATGGAGACGAACGCCGTCGCGAGCATCACGCCGAGCACAAGGCGGCGTGAGCTCGTCCCGACGATCCCGATGACGTTCAGCGCGATGCGGTGGTGCGCGTTCCATTGCTCCAACGCGGCCGCAAGCAGGAAGCCACCCAGGTAGAGGTAGACCACCTCGTTCGCGAAGTGCGACGCGGCTTCTCTCGTGGTCGCGACACCGAGGAGCGGGAACACGGCGATCGGAAGCAATGCGGTGACGGCCAACGGGAGACACTCGCTGATCCACCAGACGGCCATCCACGCACCCACACCGAGGACGGACGCCGCGTCGTCGGAGACCCCGCCCGGCGCCCAGAGCCGGAGCGCGAGGCCGAGCAGCGGCCCGGCAACAAGGGCGATCCCCCGGGACCGGGACGCGGTGGGGGTGGGCGCAGCCGGCGTCGTCGGGGAGGAATCCATCGGCGCAAGAATGTAAAGATGATGTCCGTCGAGCAAGCGGCGGTGTAGAATCCCTTCGTGCCCCTGACCCGTAGGTCCGGGGCGTTCGTGTCCTGATCCACCCTGTCGCCTCGCCTGCCTGCGTGTCTCGCCGCTTCGCCATCCTCGTCGCTGTCGTGTGCTGTACGCTCCCGAACACGGTGCCGTGCGCAGCGCAGGATCGCGCGATGCGCGGTGACTCGACGACCTACGCGACCGAGGCACTGCGCGCATTGATCGCGGAAGCCGCCGACCTGAATCGACGAGTGCCGCCACAACTCGGGGGATACAAGGCGCGACTGGAGAGCGAGATCTCCATCGGGAACCGCCGCTCCGAGGGCATGGAGATGGCCGTCTCGCTGGAACAGGTCGCGAGCACGCTCACGTGGGATCGCACGGGCGAGTACGAGCAGATGATCGATGGTTATCGATCGCAGTCGATCGGTGCGGCCTTCGCGAGCATCGGCTTCTTCAGTAGCGGCTGGGCGATCCCGTCGCTCTATGGCAATCGCATCGCGCTGCTGTTCGGTCGCGACACGAGCGCGGCGGCACGGCGGCGGCAACGTCGTCGAGGCGGCGACCCACTGTACGCGGTGCATCCCCTCGCCGATGACCGCGGCACGTACTACCGCTTCTCGGGTGGGGACACGATCGTCACCATGCGCGCGGGTGACCGCACCATCCCGATCGTGCGCGTGGAGGTCACACTCCGCGAGGACGTGCCGGCCAAGAGCGTGGTGTTCCTCGGCGAAATCGACCTCGACGCGGTCCGGCGGCATATCGTGCGACTCCGCGGGTACTTCGCCGTGGTGGGCGGCCCCAAGCCCAATTTCGATCTCCTGCGTGAGGCCGGCCTGCAAGGGATCGCCTTCGTCGAGGCCGAGAACGTGGAGGTCGAAGGGCAGTATTGGCTCCCGCTCCGCCAGCGGTTCGAAGCACACGCGACGTCGAACACGGTGGGAGATGGTCGTGCCATCTTCCGCATCCTCACACGCTTCGTCGATCGCGAGCTCACCCCATTCCCGCCCGAAGTCGCCGTGGGCGGACCGAGCGACACGCTGGCGATCCACCCGTTCCGGCTCGCGATCGCGCATCCGGACACGCTGAGCAACTACAGCAACTGGACCGCCGAGCTCGGTGCGATGTCCGCCGACGTAAGCGCCGAGGATTTCAATGATGTGGCGCCTGACCGGTGGAGCACGAAGGGGCCGCCACGGTTCTCGGTCGAGACGGAGCGCCTCGGCGACGTGGTGCGCTTCAATCGGATCGAAGGCGTGTTCACCGGGATCGGCTCGGTGGTGCGGTTCCGGGATGCGGCGCCTGGGCTCGTGCTGCGCGGCGCCGCTGGCTACGCGTGGAACGAACAGACCGGCCGCGGTCGCGCGGTGGTAGAGTACCGTCGCGGGCGCGAGATGTTCGCCTTCCGCGCACAGCGTTCGCTCGATCTCACGAACGACTTCCGAAATCCGTACGATTCGGGTTCGACCACCGGCGCGTTGACCGGGAACGACAACTACGATTACCTCGACCGACAGACACTCAGTCTGCACTATCTTCGCTTCTTGGGACTCGACCAGCGCACGCAGTTCCGCGTGGAGACGGGGATCGCGCGCGATCGTGGCGTGGACGTGAACCTCGCGCGGAGTCCGTTCGGTATCGGACGCGATTTCCGGCCCAATCGCGCCGTGCGCGAGGGCACGTACCAGCGCACGGCGGTGACGCTCGAATATCGGCCCGATGTCTCACTCGAGTTCTTGCGACCGGGCATCAACGCGCGTCTGTACTACGAGCGTGGAGACGGCGGCATGCCGTACCAGCGCGGTGAAGTACGACTGACAGCGCGCGCCAACCGCGGGCCGATCTCGTTCGGTGCACGGCTCGATCTGGGCATGACCACCAACGGTGCGCCGCCGCAGCAGCTCTTCGAACTCGGACAGAACCAGAATCTGCCGGGCTACGACTACAAGGAGTTCGCGGGGGACCAAGCGGCGGTGTTCCGTGCGCTGGCGCTGTGGCGCCTACCGTATCTCGGTGCCCCGATCCGCATCTCGAACCGTCTCTGGATCCCTCCGATCGCGCCCGCGCTGGCGCTCGGCGTGCAATCCGGCTGGACGCGGGCGACCGATGCCGAAGCGCTGGCGACGACGACCCTGCTCGGCTCGGTTCCCACCGGGCATCCGCGGACCTCGGTGAGTCTCTCGCTGCGGTTCATCGGCGGTGCCATCGGCATCGGGGTCGCGAAGCCGATCGATTATCCGGGTCCCGTGCGGTTCCTCCTCGAGTTCGGGCAACGGCCGTGAGCGCACGTGGCCGCCTCGTGCTCACGGCACTCGTGCTCGGCACCATCGCGGCGCCGGTGGTGGCGGCGGTGCTCGTCACGCGCAGCGCGCGCGAGGCGATCGCGGCACCCACGGCCTACGCACGACTCGCCATCGATTCAGCGCTCGCCGACTCCTCGGCATTCGCGGCGCTTCCGCGCCGACTCCACGCGCTGCTCGATGTGCGGCCGGCGATCGACCATGTCGCGACCTCGCTGCCGCTCACGTTGCACGAGTGCATCCAGTACCCGGGTGAGGAGTCGGGACAGGTGCGACGTCGCCTGCAGCTGAGGTATCCCGATTCGTCGGCGGTGGTGCTCTTCGCGGTGGCCCGTGAGCGGGACGGTGCGCTCGAGCGTGTGGAGTTCATCCGCCGCACGCCGCGCGAAGGGCAGCGCGCACTCACGTGGGAAGCACGGCGCGATCGGACGACGTCGGTGTGGTGGTTCGAGTATCCCATCGGGCGCATCCGCCGCGAGGAGCGCGGAGAGATCCCGCGTGGGAGTCCGGTGCCGCGCGCCGTTCGCGCGCTCGGGCGGAAGCTCCTGGTGGCGACCTGTGCCGACTCGAGCGCGAGTTACGTGCCCACCTCGCCGAACTCCCCGATGAACCCGATCTCTGGCTCCAGTCGCTGATCGAAGCGCTCGAGCACGAGCTGCTGCGCATGCGCGATGAGGGCGCGCACATCCGCGGCCGTCGCGCCGCCCAAGTTCACCATGATGTTGGCGTGGATGT
>JADYYN010000158.1 GCA_020853635.1 Gemmatimonadaceae bacterium | reverse complement strand
GAGTTGGCGTTCCTCACGCTCAACAAGCGACAGGCGGCGGTCGCCAAGACGCTCGGGTTTGCGAACTGACCCGCAACGGAACGCACTAACTTTCCGGCGTGTCCACCCCTCTCCCTTGAAGCCCACGGTCCGACTCGGCGAAGCGCGCACGCCTGACGGCACCCTCATCGAGCTGCTGCGGCACGACGGCGCATACCTCATCCGCGCCGATGGCGTGGAGCTGATGTCCACGCGCCGGCATCTCTCCGAGGACCGCCTCGCCGAGCTGGCCTGCGTCCCCATTCGCGAACGCCCTCGCGCCCGAGTGCTGATCGGCGGGCTGGGGCTGGGCTTCACGCTGCGTGAGGCGATGCGTCATCTCGCGGCCGACGCGGAGATCGTGGTGGCCGAGTTGCTGGAGGCGGTGATCGCGTGGAACGCCGATCCCGCGTTCGAGCTGTCGGCGGAGGCCATGCGGGACCCGCGCGTGCGCGTCGTGCGCGATGACGTGTCGAACGTGCTGCGCGCGGAGAGCGGGGGCTTCGATGCGATCATGCTCGACACCGACAACGGGCCCGAAGCGATGATCATGTCCGAGAACGCTCGCCTGTACGCCGCCGCGGGGATCAAGACGACGATCGCCGCGTTGCGTCCAGGCGGTGTGATCGCGTATTGGTCCGTGGGTGATGATCCGGGCTTTGTGGCGGCGCTCGAGCGGGCGGGGCTCACGATCGTCAGGCACCGTGTGCGCGCGCACGCGACGGCTGGGCCGATGCACACGCTGTACGTCGCGCAGTTATCGTAGCGACAACGCCGAGCGTTCCTCCGCCGCTCGCTCTACTGGCCCGGACTCGGGCTAAGGCGCAGTCTGAGGGCCCGCACCTGTTCGAGCAGCGGTTGCACCCCTGCGAGCGAAGCACCGTACTCGAACTCAACGGACTTGTCGCGACCTGACCCCACCAGCGTCAGCGACTCCGCGCCGCCGTCCGCGCAATCCGGGCAGCCGATCCGCTCGGGCAACGTGTCGAACGCTGCTGCCGCGGCGGTCGCCGCCGCCGCGAGGTCCTGCCATTCCTGCGCGGAGAGCGGCGTCGTGAGGCGCTGCAGTGGTAGGTCAGCCCCTGCGCCGCGTCCGTACGCCTCGCGGATGAGAACGGCTTCCGTCGCGGTGATCTCCAACGTCGTTTTGCAGTACCCCATGCACATCCCGAATGAAGTCGTGGACGTGATCTTGGTGACCGCGGACGGCTCCGTCGTGACGCGCTGACAGGACGCCAAGACGAACAGGGTCAAGGCGGCCGAGGCGATGCGGGGGAGTGTGTGCATGCGCAGGAACGGGGCGGGGGAGATCGTGCGGTGACGGCGCGGTGACGCCCAACAGCTTGATTCTACGGATGGTCGGGGCGGCGTCAATGAGACTGGCAGAGTGCTGTTTGGTGAACGATCCACGCCTGATTCGGTGACTGGATTCGCCAAACGCGACCTGCCGTGATGCGCGAGCAAAAACGACCGTTCTCCACGGGGCAGAACGTATTGTCCGCCATAACCCGCATTCCTAGGTTGGCCTCCGCAGCACTCACCCTTCAGCGGAGATCATGACCATGCAGCACAACATTCGTCGGTTCCTCCTCACCACCGTGGCCGCGCTCGGACTGTTCGTGGCCCTCACCCCTCGCACGGCCGTCGCGCAGCAGACGGCGACGGACGCCGTGTACAACTGCCTCGACAGGGCGGCGGACGCGTTCCACGCGTGCACCATGGGTGCACAGGAGTACGGCTGGTTCGTGCGGAACTTCATGGAGTTCGGCTGCGGCATCACGTACGGCATCGATGGCGTCGCCTGCTTGCCGGTCGGTGCGGCAGCGAGCGTCGTCTCGAACGCGAAGTAAGCGTGCGGCGCCTGCACGCGACCAGCCTGGTGTGCGCAACCGTGCTGTACGGTTGCGCACCTCAGGACCGCGAGGTGGCTCGCGCCGATCGTGGCGCGAGCACACCGGCGCTGACTGATGCCATCGTCTTGGATGGCGATGCGGATCGTCCCTATTCCTTCGTCGGCTTTGCCTCCGTCGGCGACGTCGTCGTCGGCGCAGAGGCCAAGTCGGGCAACCTGTGGCGCGTCGCTCATGATTCGGGGATGCTGTCACTCCAGCCATGGGGTACGCCCGAGCCCGGCGGCGCGCCAACGGTTGCGATTGGCGCCGGACCGGGCACCATCGGCGTCATCACGCTCAGAGGACGCCTGTTGGTGTACGATTCCGCGGGCGCCCGCGTGCACGTAATCGGCGTGCGACCGGCGGATGGCCAGCGGGTCCATGGCCTCGTGGGGCTGCGCGACAGTTCGTGGGTGTTGCTGGTGAGCCAGTACCCCAACGTGACCCAACGGGCTGGCACTTCGGCGTTCCGTGTCATCGCGCGTCGGTACACGACGTCCGGTGCGGCCACAGACGTCTGGAGTCGTTCATTCACCGACGCGCAGACGCTGCTCTCCGGGAAGTTCACGCTGAGCGCGGTCGGCGACACCGTCGACATCCTCGCCTCCGATCCAGCGACGCTCGTGCGCCTGCACACCCCCGCGCTGGACAGCGCTCGTGTGCTGGAACTCCAGTCGGTGCCCCAGCGCCGACTCTCCTCGGAGGATCGCGCGGAGATGGAGAAGCAGTTCGCCAAGCTCCCGCAGCGCGTGCGGGCACTGAGCAAGGTCCCCGATACGTATCCGGCCGTGCTGGGCGGATTTTCCTATGTCGGAGACCGCCTGCTCGTCTCCGCGGCCATGAACCCCACCGATGTGGGCGTCGATCTCTACTGCGACCAACGGTTCGTCGGCACCGCGTTGGCAACGCCCGGCCTGTTCGCGACCTACTTCACCGAGCGGTATCTCATCACCGTTCTCGAGAGCACCGACGATGCGCGACGGCTCCGGCTGCTGCCGCTCAGCGATTCCGGCTTGTCCTGCCCGAAACCCACACCATGACCACTCCATTCTGTGTCTTCGAATCCGCCGCGCGGCGGTACGGCGAGCGCACGGCGTTGCATGGCACGACGCTCTCACTGGAGTCAGGACGAGTGGTCGGCGTCGCCGGCCCCACCGGTGCGGGCAAGACCACGTTCGCGCGGCTCGCCGCAGGATTCGTTGCGCCGTCGTCAGGGCGTGTGCTCCTTGGTGGCGAGCCGGCGATGCAGGCCCGCGCGCACGAGGGGATCGGCTACCTCCCCGACGAGCTGCCGCGTGGTTGGCGATGCACTGTTCGGCTCCTCCTCGAGATGCGAGGGCTCCACCAGCCGACGCTCGGCAGCGATGCAGTCATCGACATTCTGGGCCTGAGCGATCTCGCGGACACGCCACTGCACGTACTGTCGAAGGGCCAGTGGCGTATGGCGCTCGCGGCGTACGCGGCGCTGGGACCGTCGCGGCTGCTGGTGTTCGATGAGCCCGATTCCGGTTTGGACCCGACCGCACTCCGGCGGATGCGCGCCCTCATCACCGCGTGCCGCGATGCCGGCAGTCTCGTGCTGGTGCTCAGCCATCAGCTGACCGAGCTAGATGCGGTATGCGACCAGTTGCTGTTCATCGGCGGTGGGCGTGTGCTGCGGTCCGTGACTGCGGCCGAGCGCGAGGGACGCAGTGTCGCCGACCTGTATCATGAGACGCTCTCATGAAGTGGCTGACCAAGACGCTCGAATCGATTGTGCGGCGGCTCGATCGCTCGTGGCGGGCACCGGGCGTGCAGGTGTTGTTCGCCTCGCAGGTGCCTGGGCTGATCGCAGTCACAGGCCTGATGGCCGCCCTGGGTGTCTACGTGATGTTCCGCCGGCCTGAATCGATCTCCAATGTCGCATTCGTGCTCGGGATCATCGTCTCGCTTGCCCTGACGCGGGGCGCGGTGGGAGGGGACCGGCGTGCGAGTCGGTGGGCGGTGCTGTTTCAGTTGCCGGTCACGCCGCTGCGCTTCTATTTCCGGACGTTGGCGATCCGTTTGGTGTTCGCGACCACCTTGATCGCGGCCGCGAGCCTGGTGTGGGGCCTCGCGCTCCCGTTCACCGAGCTGCCGCCTCGCGCGTTGTTCGCCAGCGTCGTGGTGACATGGGTGGGGACGCTCGTGCTGGTCGTCCTCGGATTCTCGCTCGCCTGCGTGGTGCGGGTGCGAGAGCAGTCGGCGCTCCTCCTCATGTTCGTGGTGAGCGTATTGCAGAAGGCCCTGCTTCATGGCTGGGGGCTGGACGTGATTCCCTTCGCCGAGGTCGTGTTGTTGTACACGCTGTTCCCGGTGGATCCGTTGTTCGACCTCCTGCGCGTGCTCGCGACAGGCGGCCCATGGAACGGCGCCGCCGCCGTGGGGCAGGTCGGGTTCACGCTGGCGTTCTGGCTGGCGATCGCGGCGGCGCGGTTGCAGTACTTTGCGCGCAGCGACTTGCCGTTGGCGCTGGAGGACTAGCGGATGGTGGCACCGTTGTGCCCGACGGGCGGCGTGATGACATTGTACGCACACGCATCCCCGAGCCTCATGAAGACCCGTCTGATTCGTATCGGTAACTCGCGTGGCGTCCGACTGGCCAAACCCCTGCTCGAGTAGGCGGGTCTCGACGATGAGGTGGTGATTCGCGTCGAACAGGGCGCCGCTTCGACGACGAAGACTGGACGTGGTAAGCGCGCCGATTCGTCGTGGAGAGATCCATCTCGTCGAGTTGAATCCAACGCGCGGACGCGAGAGTCGCACCGTCGATCGCGAGCGGCTCGTGAAGCGGCTGGGCGCGCTGACGGCTCCGACGTCGACGAAAGTGCTCGGCGTGTTGCAGGAAATGTTTGCGGACTAGAGGACAGACACAGATGCTGCACCCGCCTATTCGTCGTGCGCTTCTCTGGGCTCCTCTCGCGGCGACCGCGACATTCGTCGCGATCCCGACGCTGATGGCGCTCATCGCCTTGACATCATCGCAGGACCTATGGGTGGTGGTCGGCGTCGCGGTGATGGTCGGATTGTCGTTCGGTGTGCTGGCACTCGCCGCCTCAGTGGTCGCCACTCTTGCGCTGTACTTGGGCGCGCAAGTGATCGGGCTCGAATTGACCAATGCACCACTCTGGGTTCTCCTCACCCTCGGCGCCTTGGCCGCGGGTGCACTCGTCGCAGGAGGGCGCGTGTGGCTCGCGAACGAGGTGGACTGGGCGATGCTCTGGACCGCGGTGCCTGCGGGGCTCGTTGGGGCGGCGGTGTTCTGGCGTACTTCACGCTCGCGTCGGGGCGTGGGCGAGACGCGGTCCGCGTGAACGCCACGAGTCGGTGTGAGGACTGCGGCGCGCCGGCGACGTTGTCCTTGTCCTCGGTCGAGATCAATCGTCCGGGCCATCCGCCCGCCGCTTCAGGCGCGCACCGATATTGCCGAGCATGCGCCGAGCGCCGAGGCGTACCGCCGCGCAGGGAGCGTCCGACACGCGCAGAGCCGCAGCAGATTCATTGGACTGGACTGCTGGAGGTCTTGGCGATGTTGGAGTCGGTTCCGTTGCACGATCCCGCCCAACGTGCATCGGTTCGCCAGGCGACACTTGAATACCGCGATTTCGTCCAGCGCGCGCCAGAGTCCGCGCCCACGGCCGTGCGCGAGATCATCGACCGGCTGCTCGAGCGCACAGCGTGACGAAGTCAGACGGACTTGCGAGCCCGCGCTCCGGCTGAAGTATTCAGCGAATGACCTCAACGACGCGATCCCCGATCAGCCTGAGCGCGGCACGCAACCTCCCGCGCTCAACGCAGTATGCGCTGGCACTGCTCTTCGCGCACATGCTGTTCTCGGCCGTGATCGCGACGTGGTTTGTCGTGGGCATGGACACTCGCTTCTTGGCCGGGCGTCTGTTGATGATCGTGCCGTTCCTCAGCTCCCTCGTGGTGTTTGTGGGTCTGCTGCGGCGCGCGCCGTGGGCGTGGTGGGTCAGTGTATTCTTTGGCGGATACACCGTTCTGCAGCGCGCGAGCTGGCTGGTGATCGGGATCGGTCATCTCTGGTCAGGCACGTGGGGATCGACCCGCGGGATTCTCGTGTGGTACCTCGTGACGGGCCTGATCGCGCTGCTGTTCGTGCGACTGCTCGCGACGCGCGAGAGTCGGGATGCGTTTCGCGTGGTGGTGACGTGAACGTGGCGTGCGTGGCCTGAGCGCCCGGGCTCGGCGGCCCCGCGTGTCATGCGCCGCGATGCATCCAGCCCCCCTGTCACCCCTGACAGTCTTTCACCCCGCCCCCCACCCGCGGACATTGGAGCCATCTCTAGCGGACCCCCGCATGACTCCCTCCCGCTCCGTGCGCTCCATTCCTTCCCGTCCACCACAACCCCTTCGACTCGTTCCCGACGACGCGTCGGAGAACGAACTCCCGCCCAACCCGGTCATCCCGGACGGCGTCCGCTTGCACTACTTCGGTCTCCTCCCGCGACGGGTCGTCGGCATGGCCACCGGCCACGTGTATTACGTCGACCACACGCGCCGACTCGTGGACGTCGCACCTGCCGATGTGCCCGACATCCTCAATCAGCGCGCGTTCGTCCGCGCCGATTGACCTCCGTGCTCTGGGAATAGGTTAGCGAAGCGGAGCCTCGGCGCGGCCGGATCATCCGGTCGCGCCGTCTCCGTTCAACCGCAACAGCAGCGCATACCGCAGCAACCCACCCTCGGACTCGATCCCGAGCTTGGTACGGATATTCGTGCGATGGAACGCCACCGTGCGCTCGCTCAACCCCAGTCGCTTGGCGATCTCCGTCGACGTCAGCCCATCAGCCACGAAGCGGATGATCTCGTGCTGCCGCGGCGTCAGCGCCGCCAGCGCCGCGTGCGTCGCGTCCATCGCCACGCGGTTGCTCGACGACGGCACACGCGTGGAGATGTAGCTCTCGCCGCGCAGCACGGTCTGGATGGCGCGGTCGTTGAAATAGCGGCCGTCGCCGCCGACCACGAGCGTGGCGCCCTCATGCCGCTCGAGCACGTCGAACAGCGACTGCACGAAGTTTTCCAGGTAGCCCAGCTGGCGGAACACCTGCACGGACTTGCGCAGGCCGGACGTGCCGGGGCGTTGCCCGGCG
>JADYYN010000157.1 GCA_020853635.1 Gemmatimonadaceae bacterium | reverse complement strand
CAGGCGGCGCATGGCGACGAAGAACTCGATGCCCTGGTACCACGGCACCGCGCCATCGTTGTCGTTGGCCATGAACAGCACCGGTGTGGTCACACGGTCGAGATAGAACAGCGGCGAGTTCTCCATGTAGCGCTCCGGGTATTCCCAGAGCGACCCGCCGATGCGACTCTGCCCGCGCTCGTAGTTCACGATCGCGCGCTCCACACCGCTCTCCCAGCGGATGCCACCGTACGCCGACGTCATGTTCACCACCGTCGCGTTGGGCACCGCCGCCGCGAACAGGTTGGTCTGTGTGATGATGTAGGCCGTCTGATACCCACCCCACGACTGGCCGCCGATCCCGATCCGCTTGGGGTCCGCGACGCCGCGCGCGATGAGCGACTGCACGCCCGGCACGATGGACTTCACCGAACTGGGTCCGGGGTACCCCGGCGTGTAGTGGATATTCGGCATGAACACCACGTAGCCGAGCGAGTTGTAGACGACCGGATTGATGATGTTGCGCCCGGCGGGACGCGTGTAGTTGTAGAGCCCGTCGGAGAGCTGCTCGTAGAAGTACACGAGCATCGGGTACTTCTTGGCGGGATCGAAGCCCTCGGGCTTGTACAACAGGCCTTCCATCGGCACGCCGTCACTGTTGAGCCACGTCACGAGCTCGACGTCACCCCACGAGTACTGCGACTGCTCGGGCATGGCATTCGTGATCTTCTCGAGGCGATCGAAGCTCGGTCCCGTCCACAGGTCGGGATATTCACGATGATCCGCCCGCGCGACCAAGTACTGCTCGGCCTTGCGCGCCTTCTGCAGCACCGGCCAGGACTTGGGCGCCATCATCACCTTCTCCGGATTCCCCGCGACGCCCACGCGGTCGCGGTAGAGTCCGGCGTACTTGGTCGCGTTGTCGAACGTGCGGAGCAGGAGCGGCTCGGCGGGATCGATGAAGCGTTCCTCGGGATCGAGGTCGACGATGCGGAAGGTGAGGTTCTCCTTGCGCCCGACGCCGTCGGTGAGGTTCTTCGCCGGCGCGGTGCCGAGCGGGTCGACTTCCCACACGTCGTAGCGGTCGTAGACGAGCACGCGGGCGTCGTCCTTGGTCCAGCCGGCGACCCCGTAGGGATTGGGCTCCGACGGCGTGTCGTGCTCTTCGTTCACGAGCGAGACACCCGCGATGCCGGTGCTGATGTCGCGCGTCTTGCCGGTCGCGATCTCGTGCGCCTTCCACTGCCCGCCCTCGAACCAGCTCACGAACTTCGCGGCCGGCGAGAGCTGCGCGTTGCCACGGATCTTCTTGGCGAGCGGCTTCATCGCACCGGTCACCGTGTTCACGACGTACACGTCGTTGCCGTCATCGCCGGCGATCGCCGCGACGTCGTAGGGTACGCCGGTCACGATAAGGCCCACCTTGCCGTCGTCGGAGAGCGTGACCTGCGGCATGGAGTCGCTCGCGATGCGGCGGAGCTGCTTGGTGGCGGCGTGATACACCGCGGTGTAACTGCGATTGCGGTCCTGCCCGACCTGGATGCGCTGCATGGGCTGCGGGCGCGTGTCGCGCCAGTGCCAGAGATCGACCACGGCCTTGTCGGCGAGCGAGTCGGCGGGGATGGAGTCGAGCGGCAGCGGCTGCACGCCGAAGCGCAGCACGGCGCCGGTCTTCACAAAATCGATCGCGCCCCGTTCGGCGATGCGCATGCCCTCACCCACCGCGTTCGCGGCGACGGCGACGATCGCAGCCTGCGGGCCCGGCTTGGCCTTGGTGCCCACGAGCGACGCGTGATAGAGCGTCACACGCGGCTTCTCCGCCGTCCACTCGTCGGCGTCGGTGAGGAACGCGACCTGCGTGGCGGCTTCGTCGATGGAGAGGCTGCGGTAGTTGCCGGTGCCCATCTTGAGTGCGGTGACCACGCCGGTGGCGAGATCACGCACGTGCACGCCGTCGAGCTTGAGCGAGTCGGCGCCGGTGGTGCTGTAGACGAGGAATCGGCCGTTCCGGTCCATCGTGTAGTTGGTCACCCCCTCGATGCGCACTTCGGTGCTGCTGGCGAGTTCGCGGAGCACGAGCGGCGCGCCGGAGTCCTTGCGACGCGGCGCGGTCCGGGTGGAGTCGCTGCGCGCGGCGGCGGCGCCAGCCGCGGCGGCTCCTCCTGCACCGCGCGCGCCGGCTCCGCCGGCGGCTCCAGCGGCCGTCGTGTCGGCGTCGATCTGATACGCGACGAACCGCGCCGCCTCGCGCGCGAGTGAGAAGCCCCGCACGCGGTCGATCGCCGTGACCTGACCACTCGCGAGGTCGAGGATCGCGAGCTTGTTGCGCGGCGTGTCCGCGGGCCGCGCACGACGCGCCCGCGACGAGTCCATGGCGCCCTTCGAGGGGTACTGCAGGAACAGCGCGTAGCGCGAGTCGGCCGTGATCTGCGCGGCCTGCGCGTTGAACGGCGTGCCGGTCACCGACGTGAGCGGACGCCCCGTCCAGCCGCGCGCGACACGATGCTCAGTGTTGCCCGATGTCGCGCGGGCGACGAGCTGTCCGTCGCCGAGCGTGGGGGTGAGCGTGTACACGGCCCACTTGCCGTCCGGCGAGAGCGTGGGTTGTGAGATCGACCGCCAGAGGTCGTAGGTGTCCTGCGTGAGCACCTTCTTGCCGCCCTGCGCACTCACGGCGAGCGGTGCAGCGACGAGGACGAGGGCCGCGCGTGAGGCGAGGCGGCGGAACGAGGGGCGCATGGGCATCCGAGGTGAAGAAGTGGGGTTATCTTCTGCCGACGACGCGGATACTACGCAAAACCAGGGCGCTCCGCTGGCCTCGCGAGATGTCCGCCCCCCTTTGCTCTGTCCCATCCGACCATGAAGCGTCTCCTCACGTACTTCCTCCGTGGACTCGTCCTCTCCGTGCCCCTCGTGGTCACGGTGGCGGTCTGCTGGTTCATCCTCACGCGGATCGACGGCTGGCTCGGGCTCTCCACCCCCGGACTCGGCCTCGCGATCACGCTGGCGGCGATCACACTCGTGGGCTTCGTCGGCTCCACGTTCCTGTGGCGCACGCTGGAGGGTTGGCTGGACGACCTGCTCGAGCGACTCCCGTTCGTGCGATTGCTCTACTCGTCCACCAAGGATCTACTGAACGCGTTCGTCGGCGAGAAGCGGCGGTTCGACACGCCGGTGCTGGTGTCGCTCTCCGAGGACGGCGCGGTGCGCACGTTCGGTTTCATCACGCAGGCGTCATTGCAGTCACTCGGACTGCCCGACGACGTGGCGGTGTATTTCCCGCAGTCGTACAACTTCGCGGGGCAGCTGGTCGTGGTGCCGTCGTCGCGTGTGACGCGCCTCGAAGCCGAGAGTTCTGAGGTCCTCGCGTTCATCGTGTCCGGCGGTGTGACGGATGTGCCGGCGGCCGCACGGAGGAGCGCATGAGGTCACCGCGACTGACGCTTACATGGACGCTTACATGGACGCCGACACTGGCGCCGACACTCGCGTTGGTGGGCACGCTGGCGTTGGGTGCGTCGCGGCCCGCCCGTGCGCAGCAAGCCCTCGCGGCGTCGCCCGACTCCCACGTGTTGCTCGTGCCCGACCGCGTGTTCCTCGGCACCGAAGACTCCGCGCGCACGGGCTGGGTGGTGCTGGTGCGCGGCGAGCGCATCGTCGCGGTGGGACCGCGCGCGGCCGTGAACGCACCGGCGAACACACGCCGCATCGAGCTGCGCGGCAGCACGCTCATGCCCGGCATGATCGAAGGGCATACGCACCTGTTCCTGCACGCGTACAACGAGACGTCGTGGAACGATCAGGTGCTGAAGGAATCGCTGAGCCTGCGCACCGCACGCGCCGTGAACCACGCGCGCGCCACGCTCATGGCCGGATTCACGACGGCGCGTGACCTGGGCACCGAGGGCGCGGGCTACGCGGACCACGGCCTCAAGCAGGCGATCGACCAAGGCATCATCCCTGGGCCGCGGTTACTGATCGCGTCCAAGGCGATCGTCGCCACTGGCAGTTACGCGCCGAAGGGATTCGCGAGCGAGTGGACGGTGCCGCAGGGCGCCGAAGAAGCCGACGGGAGCGAATCGCTCACACGTGTGGCACGTGACCAGATCGGACACGGCGCTGACCTCGTGAAGGTGTACGCCGACTATCGCTGGGGGCCTGCCGGCGAGGCACGCGCGACGTTCAGTGTCGACGAGTTGCGCACGCTGGTGGAGGTCGCCGCGTCGAGCGGACGCTCGGTCGTTGCGCACGCCTCCACCACCGAAGGCATGCGGCGGGCGATCGCCGCTGGCGTGAAGACCATCGAACACGGGGACGGTGGCACGGACGAGGTCTGGCGTGCCATGGCCGCGCAGCGCATCGGACTCTGCCCGACCTTCGCCGCGGTGGAAGCGACCTCGCGCTACGCGGGCCGCAAGCCGAGCGACCCGCCAACGGCGCGCATGCGGCAGAAGCGCGCGGCCTTCACGGCGGCGGTGGCGGCCGGCGTGCCGATCTGCATGGGCGGAGACGCCGGCGTGTACCCGCACGGCGAGAACGCGTGGGAGATGGAACTTCTCGTCGAGGCCGGCATGACGCCCGCCGCCGTGCTACGCTCGGCGACGAGCGTGAATGCCTCGCTCTTCGGTGTGGCCGATCGCGTCGGCTCACTCACCACGGGACTGCTTGCTGATCTGGTCGCCGTGGAGGGAGACCCGACGCGCGACATCAGCGCCGTGCGTCGGGTCCGGATGGTGATGCAGGGTGGTCACGTCTACGGCTTGAGCCAGTAGCCGAACCAGTCACGCAGGCGTCCCAGGCGATCGACGAGCAGCCAGGGCTCACCGGTGCGCGAGAGATCGTGCGTGGAGCGCGGGTACCGCACGAACTCCACCGGCGTGCCCTGCTTGCGCAGCGCCATGAACCACTGCTCGGCGTCGGTCATCGGCGTGCGATGGTCCTCTTCCGACTGCAGGATGAAGGTCGGCGTCTTCACCTTCCGCACGTAGCGGATAGGCGAGAGCGTGTCGTACATCGCCGGATTGTCCCAGGGGCGACCGAAGAACTCGAACTCGGTGAGGCCCTGCACGTCCGAGGTGCCGTACCACGACCACCAGTTGCTGATCATGCGGTCGGCCTGGGCAGCCTTGAAGCGATCGGTCTTCACCGTCACCCACGCAGTCATCACGCCACCGTACGAGCCACCGGTGACGCCCATGCGCGTGGACTCGACGTCGGCGCGTGCGGCGGCGATATCCACGGCCTTCATGAGATCCTGATAATCCTCGGCGAACCAGCGACCGCGCGTGGAATACGTGAAGTCGGCGCCGTAGCCGCTCGAGCCGCGCGGGTTGGTGTAGAGCACCATGAAGCCCGCGGCCGCGAGGTTCTGCGTCTCGTCGAACCACTGCTCGCCGTACTGCGAGTGCGGGCCACCGTGGATGTAGAGCACGAGCGGATACTTCTTGTCGGGCGTGTAGCCGAACGGCTTCATGAGCCAGCCTTCGATCTCCATGTCGCCGACGCTCTTGAACGTCATGCGCTCCGCGTCGCTCCAGGCGATCTCGGTGTTGAGCTTGTCGTTGAAGCCGGTGAGCTTGCGCTCGCCCTTGCCATCGACGCCGGCGATGTAGAGCTCGGTCGGCTTGTTGACGCTGGTGGAGATGTACGCGACCTGACGACCGGCCATGTCATACGTGAAGCCCGAGATCTTGCGACGTCCGCCGAGGACTTCGCGCATCTTGCCGTCCTTGGCGTTGACGAGGAAGAGCGCGCTCGAACCGCCGATGTCGGCGGACATCGCGATCTCCCCATTCGGCAGCCAATCGATGTTGCCCGGCTCGTACTGCCAGGTGGGCGTGAGGTTGGTGGCGTTGCCGTTGGCGACCTCGACGACCATGAGGCGCGCGTTCTTGGTGCGGCCCGGGCGATCGATGAACGCGATGCGACGTCCATCCGGCGACCAGTTGAGGTTGCCTTCGGTGCCGGGCAGCGTGGCGACCTTGCGCGGCGTGCCACCGGCGACCGGGATGATATAGATGTCGGACGTGTTGCGGTCGGCTTCGTCGCGGGCCGCGTCGTACGGGAGGATCGCCCGCGCGTCGTTCTCCGCGGCGACCACGCTGTCGGAGCGGAGGTCCGTTTCGGCGGTGAAGGCGATCCAACGACCGTCCGGTGAGACCGTCGCGTTGCCGTGCGAGTAGTTGGTGTTGGTGACCTGCACGCGCTTGGCGCCGGGCACCTGCGTGTAGAGCTGCTGCGGACGGATCACGCGCGGTTCACGCGGACCGGGGAGGAACCCCTGCCCGTTGGCCTTGTAGCGCGTCTCGGTGATGTGTCGGCCGTCGAAGCGTGCGGGATCGACCGGCTTGGTGATCGCGCCGAGCGGTGGGCGGGCCATCGGCTGCATGCGCGCATAGGCGTCGGCGGCGCGCTCGGTCGTGGGGCCGGGCTCCGCAGTCGCGGGTGACGTGAACACCGCGAACTTGTTGTCGCGCGTCCACGAGCCGCTCGGGTAGTCGGTCAGCTGCGTCGCTTCACCACTCGGCGCGTCCATGCGGATGGCCCACACGGGGCCGCTGCCACCGGCGCGCTGCGAGTTGAACAGCAGGTACTTGCCGTCGGGCGTGAAGCGCGGGTTGGAGCTCTCGGTGCTCGGCGCGGTGTAGCGGACCGGATCGCCGCCGCTGGTCGGCACCACCCCGACCTCCTGATGCCGTTTGTTCTCGCGCTCGTTGACCGTGGTGACGGTGAACGCAACGAGTCGCCCGTCGGGCGACATCGCAGGCTGCGAGAGGGTGCTGAGGCGGTGCCAGTCGTTGGGTTGCATCGCGCGCTGCGCGGGAAGCGCGGTCGCGACGCTGACGAGCAGGAGGAAGAGGACGCGGGTGGGACGGATCACGGCAGAGACTCCTCGATGGTGGTTCACGGCGGACGCGTGTGCGATGCGTCCGACAGGCAAAGTACGCGCTCCGGCGGCCGAGCGCTCAACGCGGCGTCGCGAGCAGTCGGCGGACGAGTTGTCCGCTCAGCGAGTCGGCGGTGGAGCGCGGGTTGGTGTATTCCATGTCGAAATAGACGCCGGCGCCATCCGCGCGGCGCAGGCCCAAGACCGCGGTGCGTACGGTTACGCGTGCCATCTTCACGTATTTCTTGCTCTGGCGCTCGCGGTCACGCTGCTCGTTGGTGCAAGGCGGCAGGCGGAAATCGCGCGTGGTGGGATCGCAGCTTTGCCCCTGCGGCGCCCCCCGCACGACCTTCCCGGTCCCCACGGACACGAGACGCTCCCGTTCGCGGTCCTGCACGAACACCGTCACCTCGAACTCACCGGCGCCGCGCGGGACTTCGCGCCAGCCACTCCCGGCGAGCACGACAGCGATCGCATCGCGCATCGCGCGCGTGTCGGCGTCGACATGAGAGCTATCGTCTTTGGGGAGGACGCGCGCGTACATCAGCGAGGGGATGACCCAACTGTATGTCGCGTCGGAGGGGAGGACCTTCAGCGTCTCGCCCGCTGGGCGTCCGACATCGGGCGCGGTAACGGCAGGCGGAGTCTGGCGCGAGGCGCAGCCGAGCGCGGCGAGCAGCAGTGCCGCGCCGCCGATCCGGCGGACACCGTGACTGCGGCGAAGGCGCTCCGAGAGCATTCCTGATCCTATGCTGTGCTAAGGCTGCCCGGCGATGAGCTTGCGAATGACGATATTCGCAAGCGAATCCGATGTCCTCTGGAACGTCGTGACCGGCACCATGTGATACAGCCCGGCGCCATCGGTGCGCCGGATGCCGAGCACCGCGATGCGATCGACGTATTGCTCCCGCGCGCGCAGTGCCGTGTTCACGCTGGAGTTCGGGCACGGCGCGAGTCGCGGGTCACGGACGAGCGGGTCGCAGACGGAGCCCAACGCGACATCGGGCGCACGCTCGCCGGCGCCGCGCGCGGTCGGGCGCGTCCGAAGGCGGCGCTGCACGAAGACGGTGGCTTCGAACTCACCGAGGCCGCGCGGCACCTCGCGCCAGCCACTGCCGCTGAGCACGAGCCCGAGTGCCTCGCGCAGTTCACGCGCATCGTCGTCGACGGCCGCCGCGTTGTCTGCGTCCTGCACGCGGCCGAAGATCTCCGACGGAACGACCCACGTGTACGTCACGCCGGCGGGCAATACCTCCAGCAAGGGACCGTTCGGCTGTCTGACGCCTGGTTCGCGCGAAGGCTGTGCCACCTGATGCGAGGCACAGGCAGTCACGAGTGCCAGCAGCAAGAGAACGAGCAACGCTCGCCCGTTGCGCCGTGCTTCTCCTTGCCACGTCATTTCGGCCGCGACGCCAAGATGCGCTTGAGCACGTCCTGCGCCACCATGTTCCCGGTGCGCGCGCCGTCCATGAACGGCTCGTACCAGTACCGTCCTGCCCCGTCGGCGCGACGGATGCCGAGGACCAACGTCTCCTCGAGGTATTTCTCGACGGGTTGTGGTGTGGGCAGCGGCCGTGGCGGCGGGCAGGGATTCGTGGGCGGGCGAGTGGCCGGTTCGCAGGGTGTCGGTGGCGCGGTCCGTTGCTCGATCCGCTCGGCGACGCGCGTGCGCTCGCGCCGCTGCACGAACAGCGTGACCTCGAACTCCGCGGCACCGCGCGGCGCGGCGGTCCATCCGTTGCCTGCGAGGATCGTCTCCACGGCGTTGCGCGCGGTGCGCGCGTCGCCATTGCCGGCCGAGACGTCGTCGGTGGGCAGCGCGCGTTCGAACAGCTCGGAGGGGAGGACCCAGGCGTAGGTGCTGCTGTCGGGCAGGACCTCGAGACGGGGCCCTCGCGGCGCGACGGCGGTGCCCTCGAAACGCGCCGGGACGGCCGCACGGCTCGCGCCGGTGGAGGCGCACGCGGATGTCAGTGCGATCAGCACGAGCGCCATCACGCGCGCGAGGAGCGGGGGGAGCATCAGCATGCGACTCGTCATTGGAGTTCGTCGCAGCGCGAGGTGCCACAGCGCGAGCGCATCAGCGTCCGCACGAGATCCTCACTGACGGCGTTCGACGTACGTTCGATGTCGGTGAATGGTACGCGCCAGTACGCGCCAGCGCGATCCGCGCGGCGGATCCCCAGCACCACGTCCTCGCGCTCGGAGAACAGCGTGGTCGCCAGCGGACTCTTGAGCGGCACGCGACGGCGCAACACCCACGCGGTCACCTCGAACTGCTGCGTGCCGCGCGGCACTTCGCTCCACCCACTGCCACGCAGCACGGTCTCGATGGACTCCCGCAAGAACACCCCATCGGCGCTGAGCATCGCGACGCTGTCCGCCGGTTGCGTACGGCGGTACATCGCGGACGGCAGCACCCACACGTACGTCGCACTCTCCGGCAACGCGGTGAGCAACGTGCCGGGTGGGCGCTCCAACTGGCCATCGATCTCTTCGATCGGGTACGCGTCGACGCCGTCAGCAGTACCCGTGCCCAACGACGCACACGCGCTGGAGACCGCGACGGCCACCAGCATCCAGCCGAGCGCGTGCACGCGTCGCATCATCCTTCCCCGAAACTCTTGAGCACCTTGCCCGCGCGCGCCGCCGCTTCGGCGATGCGCGCCGGGCTCGTGATGAACGAGATCCGGAAGAACCCTTCCCCGCCCGCGCCGAGTGCGGAGCCGGCGAGCACGATCACGCCTTCTTGCTCCATGAGACGTTCGTGGAACGCCATCGACGGGATGTGCTTGGGCAGCGGCACCCAGAGGTACATCGAGGCCTTGGGTGCTTCGGCGATGTCGAAGCCGTTGGTGCGGAACGCGGCCACCGCGGCATCGCGTCGCTCCTTGAACACGGCGACATTGCCCGGCACCCAGCTCGCCCACGACTCGAGAGCGGCGATGCCAGCCTTCTGCACCGCCATGAACTGGCCGGTATCGAGGTAGCTCTTCACTTTCGCCAAGGCGCCGATCACCTCTGGATTGCCGCAGGCCCACCCGCACCGCCAGCCGGTCATGTTGTACGTCTTCGACAACGAGTGGAACTCGATCGCGACATCACGCGCGCCCGGCACATCGAAGATGCTCGGCGCGACATAGCCGTCGAACGTCATCTCCGAATACGCGTTGTCGTACACCAGGATGATGCCGAGTTCCTTGCAGCGCCGGACCACCTTCTCGAGATACTCCATGGGCGCGATGGCGGCCGTCGGATTATTCGGGTAGTTGAGGAACAGGAGTTTGGTGCGCTTGAGCACGTCGGCCGGGACTTCATCGAGATCGACGAGGAAGTTCGTGCGCGGCGTGATGGGATAGAGATACGGCTCGCCTTCGCTGAGCAACGTGCCGCCCAAGTACGCGAGATAGCCCGGATCGGGGATGATCGCGACGTCGCCCTTCTGCATGAAGGCGAACGAGAGATGCGCGATGCCCTCCTTGCTGCCGATGAGCGGCACGATCTCCTTGAGGGGGTCGAAGCTGTGGCCGAAGCGCTTGGACATCCAGCTGGCGACGGCGTCGCGGAAGGCGGGGAGCCCGAGGCCGAAGCCGTAGCGCGACATCGTGGGCTCATCGGCGGCGGCCTTGAGTGCGGCCACCGCGGCCGGCGGTGCGGCGAGGTCGGCGTCGCCGGCGCCGAGATCGATCACGTCCATGCCCCGCGCAATCAAGTCGCGCTTCTTCTGTGGGATGGTGGCGAGGAGATAGACGGGGAGCGAGTTGAAACGGTCGGTGGTCTTCATGAGATGGACGCAGGGGGCGGACAGCGGATAGCGGAGTCTAACGGTCGAGACGCATGACATGGCAATCGTCGGCGCCGAACCAGCGGCGCTCGACGAACGTGAAGCCGAACCGCTCGTAGAATCGGATCGCGCGGGTGTTGCTCGCGAGCGGATCGATGATGATCGCGCGCACACGGGCGTCGGCGAAACAACGCGCGATGGCCTGCCGCATCATCTCGGTGCCGTAACCGCGGCCGAGGGCATCGGCCTCACCGATCCAGATGTCGATGGCGGCGAGATCGTCGGCGCAGTCGCCCCAGTAGTGGCTCTCTTCGCGCGCCGGGTCGATGATCTGCACGAACCCGATCGGTCGGCCATCGACCTCGGCGATCAACTGCTCGCGCCAGCTCGGCCACTTGGCGAGTTCGACTTCCCACTGCCAGTCGTCGTTGGGGTCGGACTCGACGACGTGCGGCTCCTCGTCCCAGCGGCGCAGCAGCGGGACGTCGGCGAGCGTCGCGGTGCGGAGCGTGACGTGCGGGCGATCGGATCCGGGCGAGGCAGTCATACGTCTCAGCCGGGTGTCTGCCCGCTCGGTCGCCCCATCGTCGGGCGCTCGAGCGAGAACATCGAGTCCGCAGTGACGTGCGACCACTCGGTGCGGCCGAGTCGTGCGGCAGGATCGAGCTTGGCGGTGTCGGGGAGACCGTCGGCCGCGAGATACGCGTCGTCGATGTGGGCGACGAGCACTTCGCCGATCACCCAGGTGCCGTGCAACGGCCCCGCGCCGTGCGGGATGATCTGGAACACGCGGCATTCGAGGTTGGCCGGACTCTCGGCGACGCGCGGCGGTTTCACGGCGAGCGACGGCGCTTTGGTGAAGCCGACGATGTCGAACTCGTCGACGCCGTGCGGATATGGCGCCGAGGCTTGATTGACGCGTTCCGCCATGGCGCGTGTCACGATGTTGATCACGAACTCGCCGGTCTCCTTGATGTTGCGCAGCGTGTCCTTGGCGTTGCCGTTGCGATCGGCGACGGGACAGAACGCGACGGACTGGGGACTCTGCCCACCCATGGCGAAGAAGCTGAACGGCGCGACGTTGCTGCTGCCCTTCGATCCCACGGTGCTCACGAACGCGATGGGGCGCGGGGTGATGAGAGGGGTGAGGAGGGAGTGGCGTTCCTGGGGGGAGAGGTCGCAGAGTCTGGCTAACATTTCTTTACGGCGTTGTGAGTTGGCAGCTATGAGCTATAAGCAACTACGATGCGGGGGAGAACCGCCACGCTTCACGGCTCACCCCGCTCTCGTCTTCCCTCTCACATCTCGCGTTAGCTCGTCGGCGGTGCGAAGCCTTCCCCGCCCTGCTCGATCCACGAGAACTGGTACTTCTTGTCCTCGAACGGCAGGATCGCCTTGGCGACCTTGAGCGGACGGAAGGAGTCCATCATCACCGCGAGTTCGTTGGTGTGCGTCATGCCGATGCTGCCCTCGTAGCGGCCGGGATGCGGGCCGTGCGGGATGCCGTCGGGATGATGCGTGATGCTGCCGTACTCGATGCCCTTGCGACTCATGAACTCGCTGGACGCGTAGAACAGCACTTCGTCGGAATCGACGTTGCTGTGGTTGTACGGCGCCGGGATCGCTTCGGGGTGGAAGTCGTACGGGCGCGGGCAGAACGAGCAGATCACGAAGCCGTCGCCCTGGAACGTCTGATGCACCGGCGGCGGCTGATGCACCTTGCCGACGATGGGCTCGAAGTCGTGGATGTTG
>JADYYN010000156.1 GCA_020853635.1 Gemmatimonadaceae bacterium | reverse complement strand
TCGGAAAGTCCTTCGTTGAGTGCGACGGTTGCGCCAAGCCCGGCCACGGGCATCGTGGGCAGCGGCACCCCGCGCAGGGACGCACGCAACGAGTCGCGCACCGGCGCCCCGCGGTGGTCGAGCGCGCCGTAGATGCGCACGTCGCGCGGACCCACGGCCGCCGCAGTGCGGCTCACGAGGAAGCGCGTGGGCTGCCCGAACACCGCCGGCTGCGACGTCGCCCCCACAATGCGCGCCGAGTATTCACCGGTCGCCTCGTCCGCCCCGCCGATCGCGAGTGACAGCTCGGCCAAACGCGCGAGGAACGTGGGATACGTCTTCTCCTTGGGGAACAACACGTCCGTGCCGTCCATGCGCACGCGCTTCGGACCCGGCTTCATCTGACGCTGCAAGCCCGGCGGCACGTAGCGTTCCGCCATCTGCACCCAGTACATCACGTCGCCCACCTTCTCGGCGACGACGCCTGAGAAGATCTGCGGGCCGATCGCCGGGATCTCAAACGTCGGCAGTCGGAGCAGCGAACGCGCGTACGCGTAGTCCTGCTGCCGCGCAGCGGGGATCGCCTCCACCCGCTGACCGATGGTGCGCACGTCGGCCTTGGTGCTGGTCTCGAACTGCTTGAGTTTGTCGTTGAGCGCGTCGAGGTCCTTGAGCGTGCGCCGCGTATCGGCGACCGCTTTGCGCACGCCGTTGATCCCGAGCGTGCGAAGGCTCGCGTCCTTGAGACGGTTCGCGAGCGCTTCGGCTGAGTCGACGGTGGGGCGCGGATCGAGCGCGGTGAGGCCGCTCACGAATCGTGTCTTGGCGCTGTCGGCGAAGTCGCGCGCAGACCGCGCGGCCCGCAGCGTCGCGAGACTCTCGGCCGAGATGCCGGCGACGTTCACCGTCTGCGTGAGTGTGCTCAGCTCGAGCGGCGGGATCTTTACCTGCGAGAGCCAATCGTCCACCGCCTTCCGCACCGCACTCGGCTCCTCGGGACGCGGCGGTCCGTTCGATTTCGGCAGCGCACCCGACGTCTTGCGCGGCGTATTGAATCGCATGCCGCGGATCGCCATCGTGTCGATGACGATCTTCTTCTCGAGAGCAGGCAGGAGGCCGACATCGAAGACCATCTCCTCGATCTCGACGAGGTTGGTCATCGGCTTGTTGGGATTGGTGACCTGCAAGCCACCGAGCGTCACGTGCCCATCGAACACACCGACCTTCGCGCTTGCGAGATCGACCTTCGCGCCTACGGCCGCAGTGCCACCGGCTTCGACGCCACGGCGCACGGCGGGGTCGATGAACAGGATCGTCCAGCCGATGATGAGCGCGAGGACGATCACGAGCGGGAGCAGCGCCCTCCAACGGATATAGCTCATGTGCGGAACATCTCGTAGACGCCGTACAGCTTGGACGCCTTGATCGCCTGGAAGACCTTGGTCTGCTCGAGCTTCGCGTAGATGTGCGCGCGATACCGAGTGACGAGCACCTTGAACACGAAGTACGACGGGATGAGTGCCAACAGCCAGCACACGAGGCTGCCGACCACCACCGTGTTATTGAGCCGCGAGAGCGACACCACCGGCGTGTTCACGATCCACACGAACACCGGCGTGAGCGACTCGTTGGTGAGCAGCGCCATGCCGACCTTGTCGAACAACGGGTCGAGCGCGAAGCCGAGCGGAATGGACAGCGCCCAGCCGAGCATCACACCGGGGAACGAGACGGTGGTGAGCATCGCCACGGCGAGCACGACGACGTTGTGCAGACTCAGCAATGGCGTCAGCCCGAAGGCGAGCCCGAGCGCCATGCCGGCGGCCACCTGTCCCGGGGTGCCGTCGGTGTTGAGCGCCTTTATGAGCGTCTGGAAGAACTTGAGAATGAGCATGTCCCGAAAAATCAGGGGGGCGTAGGGGCCGACGCCAGCCCTCATCTATAGATAAGCGCCAACCTGCACGTCGGAGGCTGTCGCCTGGGGTCGGGCACCTGCATCTTCCGGGAGCGGCGTTCCCCTCAGTGACGGGGTACACCGATGGTGGTTCCGTGGTCCTTCCTTCGTTCGCCCTTCCCAATGATCCGACTCGACCAACTCTCTGCGTCGCGCCTTTCCGCGGCAGCGCGTCGCCTGGGCCTGTCGACCGTGCTCGCGTTCGCACTGGCGCCCGCCCTCACGGCGCAGTCGCTCACCGCGCGCGACTCCATGCTCGTGGGCCGTGTGCTGCTCGCCGAGGACCGCCGCGACGCCGCCGATCCGGTGCTGCGCGAGGCCGCCGCGCATAGCGACGCCCGACTGCGGACGCTGGCGCAGCGCGCACTCGGACGCATCACCGACCCCAAGTTCGTGCGCCGCGACTCGCTCCCTGCCCTGAGCCCCGCGCCGGTGTGGCCGGAGCCGACCTGGCGGCTGCGCTTCCGCGCGCTCACCGCCAAGCGCGACGATTGCGCGGGTCTGCGCATGGCGACAGCCGACAGCGCATGGCCCGTGCGCCTGCGCGCCGCACAGTTGGTACGCGCGAGTTGTGCGGGTGACACGGCGTTGCGCGACGTGTTCGTCGGCTGGGTGCGAGCGTTGCCGATGGACGCGTCGCGTCGAGCGCGCGGTGAAGTCTCCTGGCAGGCAGCCGCGCAGGGCATGTTGGCGCTAGCGCGCGTATGGCCGGCCGAGGGCCGAGCCGCTGTGGTAGGTGCGGCGGGTCATCGGCAGTGGCAGGTGCGGCAGTACGCAGCGCGGGCCGCGGCGGCGGTGGCGGATACGCTCACGCTGCGCCGACTGACCGCCGACCGCGACGACAACGTATCCGAAGCGGCGATCGAAGGCCTCACCAAGCTGACAGCGCACACGGATGACGCGCTGTACCTCGCCGCCATCGAACGACGCGGTGCGCAGGTGGTGCGTGCCGCGGCCGCGGCGCTCAAGGGCTCGCCGCGCCCGGACGTCGCGGCTGCGGCCGTGCGGGTGTTCGATCGCTTCGTCGCGCGTGCCAACGCCTCCGAGCGCGACGCGCGGCTGGCATTGCTTGCCGCAGCCGGTCGCCCGGAGAGTGAGGACAAGCCGCCGATGCCCGCTGTGGTGCTTCCCGCCGACGCCGTCACCCTCGCACTGGGCGCCGACGTGCGCCTGCGCGTGACGATGTCGGCCGCGAGCGGCGGCGGCACGTTCGACGTGAAGCTCCGCGGCGACAACGCGCCGCTCATGGCATCGCGCATCCTCGCCCTCGTGAAGCAGCGCTACTACGACGGCCTCACCTGGCATCGCGTGGAGCACGACTTCGTGATCCAGGGCGGCAGCCCCGGCGCCAACGAGTACGTTGGTCTCGCCGAGTTCCTCCGCGACGAGCTGGGTGGTGTCTCGCACCGCCGCGGCACGGTGGGCATGAGCACGCGCGGGCACGACACCGGCGATGCCCAATGGTTCGTGAACCTGCGCGACAACGCGCGGCTCGACGCCGACTACACCGTGTGGGCCGAGGTCATCGCGGGGATCGACGTGGTGGACGGCGTGCTGGAAGGCGACACGATCGAACGGATCGAGGTGCTGCCCGCGGGTCGGTAGGGGCGGACTGGCCCCCGGCACCGGTCGGCGCGAACTTTCCCGCATGACCGAACCACTCCAGATCGCCAAGAACGCGCACACCACCGCGGGTGTGCTGCCCAATCTCGCCAACCGTCACGGCTGCATCACCGGTGCGACCGGCACCGGCAAGACGATCACCGTGCAGGTGCTCACCGAGCGATTCTCGTCGATCGGCGTGCCGGTGTTCGTCGCCGACGTGAAGGGGGACCTCGCCGGACTCGCCAAGTCCGGCGCGATGAGCGAGAAGCTGCAGGCGCGCCTCGACAAGAACGGCATCCCCGCCCCGAGCTTCGGCGCCTGCCCGGTCGCATTCTGGGACGTGTTCGGCAAGCAGGGTCACCCGGTGCGTGCGACGATCTCGGACATGGGGCCACTGCTCATCTCGCGCCTGTTGAATCTCAACGAGACACAGGAAGGCGTGCTCAGCATCGTCTTCCGCGTGGCCGACGACAACGGCCTCTTGCTGCTCAATCTCGCCGACCTGCGCGCGATGCTGCAGTTCGTCGCCGACAACGCCGCGCAGGTGAAGACGCAATACGGCAACGTCTCCGCGGCGAGTGTGGGCGCGATCCAGCGCGGGCTGCTGCAGCTCGAGGACCAGGGTGGTGCAAAGTTCTTCGGCGAGCCGATGCTCGACATCCAGGACCTCATGCAGACGGTCGACGGCAAGGGCGTGGTGAACGTGCTCGCGGCCGACCAGCTCATGCAGAACCCGCGGCTCTACGGCTGCTTCCTCCTCTGGATGCTCTCCGAACTCTACGAGAACCTCCCCGAGGTCGGTGATCTCCCGCAGCCCAAGCTCATCTTCTTCTTCGACGAAGCGCACCTGTTGTTCAACGATGCGCCCACCGCGTTGGTGGAGAAGGTCGAGCTCGTCGTGCGGCTCATCCGTTCCAAGGGCGTGGGCGTGTACTTCGCCACGCAGAACCCGATGGACATCCCGGACTCGATCCTTGGCCAGCTTGGGCATCGCGTGCAGCATGCGTTGCGTGCCTTCACGCCCAAGGATCAAAAGGCCGTGCGCGCCACGGCCGAGACCATGCGTCCCAACCCGGGGCTCGACGTGGAGAAGGCGATCCTCGAGCTGAGCGTGGGTGAAGCGTTGGTCTCCATGATGGAGCCGGGTGGTGCACCTGGCATGACGGAGCGCGCGTGGGTCCTTCCGCCGGGCACGCGCATCGGTCCGATCACACCGGAAGAGCGGCAGGCGATCATTCAGTCCTCGCTCGTGGCGGGCACGTATGAGAAGGAAGTCGATCGCGAGTCGGCGTTCGAGATGCTGCGCGCACGCACGGCGGCCCCCGAAGCACCGGCTGCTCCGGCGAATGCCGGCGGCTCTCCGCTCGGCGGTCTCGGCGGACTCATCTTCGGCACCACGGGGCCGCGTGGCGGCAAGCGCGACGGCATGGTGGACATCGTCGCGAAGAGTGCGGCGCGCACGGTCGGCAACTCCATCGCGCGGTCGTTGGTGCGTGGGGTGCTGGGCTCGCTATTGGGTGGCGGCAAGCGGCGGTAGTTCGCTATCGCCGCACGCGAGCGCCACACGATCACGCGTTACGTGTCGTCGCGACGCGCCCTGAACGTCCGGCGGTACTCGAGCGGCGAGGTCCCGAGCGCGCGACGGAAATGCTGCCGCAGCGAAACACTGCTCCCGAATCCCGCACGCTGGGCCACACGCTCCACGGGAAGGTCGCTCGTCTCGAGCTCCCGCTGTGCTTGTAGCAGGCGGTGGCGTAGGAGCCACTGCAGCGGCGTGGTCCCGCACTCGGCCGTGAAGTGTCGTGCGAAACTGCGCACGGACAGCTTTGCATGGGCCGCCATGGTAGCCACGGTCAGTGGCTCGTGCAGTCGCTTCAGCGCCCAGACGCGCGTGGCTTCGAGCGAGACTCCCGTGGGCACCGGCACCGGCTCGGCGATGAACTGTGCTTGCCCACCGCTGCGGTGCGGCGCCACCACGAGCCGTCGCGCTACAGCGTTCGCAAGCGCTGCACCGTGGTCACACTGCAGGACATAGAGACAGAGATCGATCCCCGACGCGATGCCCGCAGAGGTGAGCACGCGCTCCTCGTCCACGTAGAGCACATCGGGGTCGACCTCGACCCGCGGGAAGCGTTCGCGCATGACGGGCGCGTCGATCCAATGGGTGGTCGCGCGGCGCCCGTCGAGCAGCCCTGCGGCTGCGAGCACGAAACTCCCGGTGCAGATGCTCATGATGCGCGCCCCGCGCGCATGGGCCCGTTGCAGCGCCCGGAGCACCGCCGGCGCGATGGGACGATCGAGATCATCGATACCCGGCACCACGATGGTCTCCGCGCGGCGCAATGCCTCGAGCCCGTGTGGGACCGTCAGCAGGAAGAGTCCGGACGAGGTCGTCACGGGTCCCGCCGTCTCCCCGCAGACCACCGCGCGATACCGCTTGGCGCCGAGGTCCGCGCGCGGGTAGCCGAACACCTGCACCGGCACCGCGAGGTCGAACGGCACGACGGACGGCAACGCAAGGATGGCGACACGATGCGGTGGTTTCGGCATTGGCCGTAATCTATCGCTACGATGAATTTCTGCCACTCGCGGCGAACCCCGGCGACCGCTAAGCTCCAGTGCAGTCGTCTGACCTCAACCGGAGCGGTCTGTGTCGTCCATCCGTCGTATCGCGTCCATCGCGTCGAGCGTGGTTCTTCTTGCCGCAGCGCTGGCGCCGTTGTCCGCCCAGGGCCCCACCGCTCCACTCGTCGTATCGACCAGCTGGCTGGCGGAACATCTCACGGACCCCGGCGTCGTCGTCGTGCATGTCGACAACAGGGACTACACGAAGGGCCACATCCCTGGCGCCCGCGAAGTCCCGTACTCAGCGCTCACGATACGTCGTGGCTCAGTGTCGACCGAACTGCCGGAGCCCGACTCGCTCCGCAGTCTGTTCAGCGCTCTCGGCATCTCGGATGCGAGCCACGTCGTTGTGTACGCGGAAGAGGGGCCACGCGCCACACGCTTACTCTACACGCTCGCCTACCTCGGCCACGCGAAGTACTCGCTGCTCGACGGCGGACTCGATCAGTGGAAGGCCGAGCAGCGCACGGTGACGAAGGACGTCCCGGTGATCGTGCCCGGCGTGATGACCCCACGGACGCTGCGGCCGGTTGTCGCCGATGCCGATTGGGTACTCGCACGACTCGACAAGCCGGGACTCGCGCTCATCGACACCCGCACGACCGGTGAATACAACGGCACCGGCAACCGCAGCGGCATGCCGAGCGCAGGACATCTCGCCGGCGCGCATCAGTTGGAGTGGGAACAGCTCTTCGCCGACGGCAACGTGCGGCTCAAGCCACGCGCCGAACTTGAGCGCCTGTATGCCGAGCGCGCGAAGCCCGGCGATACGGTGGTCACGTACTGCTGGGTAGGCTACCGCGGCAGTGCGACGTGGTTCGTCGCGCACTACCTCGGCTACGACGCGCGGCTGTACGACGGCTCGTACCAGGATTGGTCGCAGCGCACGCTACCGTCGCGTCCGGGCGCAACGCCCTGACGCGACGGCCGCGCCGGTCACGCTCAGTCGTTGCCGGCGCGGACGCGTGAGAGGAGATCGAGCAGGGCCTGCTGATCGCGTTCGTCCGGAAGACCGACCGAGATCCGTTCCTCGAATCGCGGGACGAGATGCTCCATGCGACCGAGCAACGCCGTCCCAGCACTGGTGATGTGAACGCGCACCGTGCGCCGATCGCGTCCCATGCGGTCACGCCGCACGAGCTTGGCCTTCTCCAACTTGTCGATGAGACGCGTGATGCCCGGTGCTTCTTCCACCAGGCGATCACGCACTCCGAGCGTGGGAAGGCCGTCCTCACCCGCACCGCGCAAGATGCGCAGCACGTTGTACTGGGCGAGCGAGATACCGAACGACTCGACCATCTTGCCACACGCACGCCGCACGATCGACGTCGTGCGCATCAGCGCAACGACCGTCTCCTCGGCGAGACTGTGGAACGGACGGGTCTGATGGATCTCGTCTCTGACCGAACGCGGGTCTGAAATCATGCACAGAACTTAGAAGGTGAACACCGCCGTGGCGAGTAGTGTCCGCGTGGCGACCGGAAAGAAGAATCGCGTGCTGCCGTCGGTGTATCCACTCGCGTACGCGCGTGCATCGAAGAGATTCTGCAGCTGTACGCGCAATGCGTGCCGACCGATGACGAGACGTACGCCGGTGTCAACCAAGGTGAACGCCGGCGTCGTGAGCGCCACGTTGCCATCGTTCGCGAGGAACGAGCGACCCACATGTCGAGAAGTGAACAGTGCATCGACGTTTGACAGCACGCGCCATGTGCCTGTGAGGTTCGCGATCACGGATGGCGAGAGCAATGGCGGCACATCGCGATAGGTTATCGCACTCGCTTCGTCGCGGAACTCCGCGATACGGGCGCGCATCCACATGATGTTCGCGTCGACCGTCCACGCGTCATGCATCTGCCACTGTCCTTCGAGCTCCATGCCCACGCGGGACGAGCGTGGCACATTGCGGCGCAACGGGCTGCCGGTGACGGCGATCTGTCCGATCGGCGCGATCTCGTCGCGCAACCACATCGCGAACCCGTTCAGCGAGAGCGATGCGCGCGCGCGGCGAATTCGGATGCCGGCCTCGAGGTCGGTGAGGCGCTCGGGCCTCACCTGGTCGAGTGGCAGCACTTCCGCCGCGGTGGCGGCGTCCACATCGTCGGCCCCGGCGAACATGTCGCTACGCGTCGGCTCCCGCCCGCTCCGCCCGAGCGAGATAAACGCGGTCACTGCGGGCCGCGCTCGCCACGCGAGCGCCACGCGCGGGTTGAGGAACACCCAATCGATGCTCGGCTCGCCGATACCCGTGCCGGCGGTGGGCCGGTAGCGGAACGCTGCGCGACGCAGTTGCACGTCCGCCGACCAGTCCAACGCCCCGCGCGTGAGCGTCGCCTTCGCGAACGCGCTCTGCTCCTGCTTGAAGCCGGTGTTGTCGTAGACCGTCGTACTCAGGTCAGGACGGATCTTGAGGAAATGATCGCGATGGTACGCACTCACATGCGCGCCCGTCGCCAACTCGAGCGACTCGCCGCGCCACGTGAGCGCCGAGAGAAGCCCGTGCCACTCGTGATCAAGATTGAAGTTCCAGAGGTCGTTGCCGACGAACACATCATAGTTGCCGCCGGCGGCGTTGCGGTACGCGGTGCTCGACCACGTGGTGCGTGTGCCGATCGCACGCGTGTACTGCAGACTCGCCATCGATTGATGGAAGTCATCACGCTCCAGCGGCGACATCGGGTTCGCACGCGGGTTGGCGTCCAACTCCGCTTCACTCGGCGCGTAGTACGCGAGTTGCGTCTTGGAGCGTCCCGCGAAGCCGGTGAACTTCACCGCATCCGTGGCGCCGAACCAGCCGACGCTCACGAAGCCTGAACGGGCTTCATTGCCGGAGTGCGCGCGAAACCCATCGGTCTCCTGGCCCGAGACTCGACCGTACGCCGCGAAGCCGCGTGAGAGGCCACTGGCCCCCTCCACGCTCACGCGCCGCGTGCCCCATGAGCCACTCGTCAGTTGCGCTTCGGCAAAACGTGGCGTCGTCGCCAACGGCATCGACTCGAAGTTGAGCGACCCGGCGAATGCGGCCGTGCCGAACGCGCTGGCACCCACGCCGCGCTGCACCTGCACCGACTGCATGGAGTTCATGAAGTCGGGCACGTTGGAGAAGTACAGAACCTGGTCCTCGGGATCGTTGAGCGGCACGCCGTCCACGGAGATCGCGAGCCGCGTCTGGTCGATGCCGCGCAAACGGATGGAGCTGTAGCCCGAGAACGCACCGGCATCGGACGCGGCCGTGACGCCGGTGGCGCCTTGCAACGCGAGCGGCGCATCCTGGCCCGCATACGTGCGCTCGATGGCTGAACGATCGATCACGGTGCGCGAGGTCGGCGCGGAGGCACCGGCGCGGGTGGCACGGATGACGACCGCCTCGAGTGAGTCGCGGCGCGGCGTGCTGCGGGTGGAGTCCTGTGCGGAGGCGGAACGCGCCGACGCGAGGGCGAGAACAACGAGCGTACTCGCGACGAACGAACGACGAACAACGGACTGCTGCATGACCGGATACCTCGTGAAGAGAAAGGAGTCCGGAGTGACGGTTGCCTCGTCTGGTGCACGCGCCTTCAATGACGAAGGCCACGCACACCCGACGAGCGGGTGGCGTGGCCCGAGGGAGGCGCACACGACACTCGCCGCACTCCCTACGCCGGTGTTGACCGGGTCAGGTTCCAAGAGACTGTCTCAACCCCGCGTTCGCGGAGTACCCCTGGCGGCTGTGCCGAATGGATAGCGGGATATTTGCCGCCGCGCCAGAGGCGCCGGGAGCACAAGGTGATGCGCCGGTCAACTGTTCGCCGTAGTTTCGAGGCATGCGTACACTCTCCCGTTCTGCCGCCGCCGTCCTCGTCGCCCTCGTCGCCGCCGCGTCGGCGGCCTCCGCGCAGTCCTCACCCGCCATGCGTCAGCACGCGCTCGTCGCGCCGCGCTACTCGGGCGACAGCGCGTTCGCGACCGTCGCGTTCCTTGACCAGTTCGTGCGTTGGCCGGGGAACCGCGGCTTCGACGCCTCCATCGCGCACATCGTGCAGCGGCTCGAAGCCGCGGGTTATGTCGAACAGTCGCGCGCCTCGGCGACCGCGCCGTTGATCTACCGCGTGGAGAAGTATCCCATGGCCGCCCCCGCGTGGGAGCCGGTGGAGGCGGTGCTCAGCATCGAAGGCGAATCGACGCCGGTGCTCTCGTTCGCGACCAACCGCAACATGCTCGCCACCAACTCGTTCTCCACACCTGCCGGCGGCGTGCGCGCCGAGTTCGTCGATGCCGGAAAGGGCACCGGTGCCGAGCTCGACGCCGCGAACGTCAAAGGCAAGATCGTCTTCGCTGAGACCAGCGTGGGTCGCCTCTTCACCGAAGCGGTGGTGCGCCGCGGTGCGATCGGCGCGGTGGGCTACTCCCTGCCCGCCTACCTCAAGCCCGAGAAACACCAGAGATCGATCCAGTTCGCCGGCGTGCCGCGCGACACGGTCGCGAAGAGCTGGGGCATCGCCGCGTCTTTCGCCGCTCGCGAGCGCCTGCGCGCGAGCTTCGCAGCCGCCAAGACCGCCGGCCGTACGTTGCGCGCACACGTGACCACCGAGGTCCGTTGGACCCCCGATGCCGTCGAGCAGGCCGTAGTGGCCGAGGTGCGCGGCCGCACGCATCCCGCTGAGCGCTTCGTGTTCAGCGCGCACGTGCAGGAGCCTGGTGCCAACGACAACGCCTCCGGCGTGGGCGCGCAGGTGGAGATGGCGCGCGTCGCCGCGCAGTTGGTCCGTGAGCAACGCGCACAGCCGGCACGCACCATCACGTTCCTCTGGGGATTGGAGATCCGCTCCACCGATCGCTACATCAAGCAGGACTCGGTGCGCGCGCGTGACATCAAATGGGGCCTCTCGCTCGACATGGTCGGCGAAGACACCAAGAAGACCGGCGGCACTTTCCTCATCGAGAAGATGCCCGACCCCTCGGCGATCTGGACGCGTGGCGACGAGAAACACTCGGAGTGGGGCGGACGTCCCATCGATAAGTCCGCGCTCATGCCGCACTACTTCAATGATGTGGTGCTCAACCGCGCGCTCGAACACGCGGCCACCAACGGGTGGGTGGTGCGCACCAATCCGTTCGAGGGCGGCAGCGATCATACGCCGTTCCTGAGCGCCAAGAAGCCTGGGCTGTTGCTGTGGCACTTCACCGACGAGTTCTATCACACCGACGGCGACCGGATCGAGATGGTCTCGCGCGACGAACTGCGCAACGTGGGCGTGACGGCGTTGGTCACCGCCCTCACGCTCGCCTCGGCCACCAGCGACGATGCGCGCGCACTGATTGCCGAGGTCGGACGTGCGGCCGTTGCACGACTCGACGTCGAAGCCAAGCTGAGTGCAGAGGCGGTCGCCAAGGGTGGCGCGAAGGCGACCGAACTCGACATCCTCGACACATGGGCGGACTACTATATCAAGTCGCTCGCCGCGTTCGAGGACCTCGAAGTCGGTGGCACTACGGCGCCCACCAAGGCCGCGATCGCCAGCGCGCAGGCGCAGGTGCGCACGGCACAGCAACGCGTCACCGCCGCGTTCCGCTAGGCGCGCGGCAGGGCCCCGCGGCGGAAGACGTTTCGACTCGGCGTCAAGTGGCTTTCGGCCCCCGGCGGGCCTGGCAGCCGCTACCCCTGCGACGGTACCGGACACAGAATTCACTGGTCTCCCACCTCACACCGATGACGACCTTCTTCCTGACCCTGCTGGTGTTGGGCGTAGTGGTCCTCACGCTGCAGTTCGTGCTCGGACTCGTCGGCGCCGACGGAGAGGGACTCCTCGACGACGCCGATGCAGCCGACGGCTTGGACCTCTTCACCGTGCGTGCCCTCTCGGCCGCGACGGCAGCGGTCGGGCTCGTCGGCCTCATCGGGGTCCGTGCCGGACTGCCGGGCTGGCTCGCGCTGCCCATCGGCCTCGTCGCCGGCCTCGTCTCGGCGGTCGCGGTCGCGTCGGTCATCCGGTCCATGAAGCGCCTCGAGGTCGACAAGAGCTTCGAGATCTCCATGACCGTCGGCCTCCCGGCCAAGGTTTATCTCAGCATTCCCGGCGCGCGCAGTGGTGAGGGCAAGATCCACCTCACGGCGCACGAACGTTTTCTCGAACTCAACGCCGTCACCACCGACGGCGACATCCCGATGGGCGAGGTGGTCACCGTGGTCGACACCGTCTCGTCCGACACCGTAGTCGTCAGCCGCACCTCTCCCCTTCTCGAGGAACCGCAATGAAGCACGGCAGCGTCCTGTTCCAGCTCGACGCCTCGATCCTGGACAACGTCCCGTTGATCAGCATCGTCGGTCCGGTCGTCGGCGCACTCGTCGTCGCCGGCATCGTCGTGCTCTTCGTCTCGCGCTACCGCCGCTGCCCCGCCAACCGCGTGCTCGTGATCTCGGGCCGCGTCGGCGGTGACGGCGCCGCCAAGTGCATCTCGGGCGGCGGCGCCTTCGTGTGGCCGGTCATCCAGGAATACGCGTACCTCTCGCTCGAGCCCATCCAGATCGACATCCCTCTCAAGGATGCGCTCTCGCTCGAGAACATCCGCGTGGCGGTGCCGTCGGTGTTCACCGTCGCCATCGGCACCGAAGCCGAGGTGCGGCAGAACGCCGCCGTGCGTCTGCTCGGCCTCACGCACGACCAGATCAAGCGGCAGGCGCAGGACATCATTTTCGGCCAGCTGCGGCAGGTGATCGCGTCGATGAACATCGAGCAGATCAATCGCGACCGCGAGAGCTTCCTGCACCGCATCCTCACGTCACTCGAGCCCGAGCTCAAGAAGATCGGCCTCGTGCTGATCAACGTGAACATCACCGACTTGAAGGACGACTCGGGCTACATCGAAGCGATCGGCAAGAAGGCCGCCGCGATGGCCGTGCAGCAGGCGCGCGGCGACGTGGCCGATCAGGAAAAACTCGGCGAAGTGCGTGTGGCAGAGGCCGAGCGTGAGCGTTCGGTGCAGGTCGCGAGCGCCGTGAAGTTCCGCGAGATCGGCATCCGCGAGGCCGATCGCGACAAGCTCGTGCGCCTGGCCGAGATGGAGAAGGAACAGCGCGTTGGTGAGCAGACCGCCGCGTTGCAGCGCGATGCCATGATCAAGGAGGCCGAACGCACGCAGGCGGTGCGCATGGCCGAGCTCGACAAAGAACAGCAGATCGGCGAACAGAAAGCCGCGTTCGAGCGAGATGCGCAGATCAAGGATGCCGAGCGCGCGCGTCGTGTGGCCGTGGCCGAAGCCGAAGCCAAGGCCATCGAGGGCGAAGCCACGTCACAGGCGCTGGTCGCCACCACGCGCGCCACGTTGCAGGTGCGCGAGGCGGAGGCCTACCAGATCTCCGAGACCAAGAAGCGCGAGGCCGAGGCGGCGGTGCAGGAAGCGGGCTTCCGCGCGATGGCGCGTGCCGCACTCGCCGACGCCGAGCGTCAGGAAGCCGAGCAGCGTGCGAAGTTCGAAGCCACCGCGAAGGCCGCCAAGGCCACCACGATCGTCGAAGCCGAAGCCGCCGCCGAGAGCATCCGCATCGGCGCCGAAGCCGAGGCGCGTGCGATCTACGTGAAGCTCGAAGCCGAGGCCCGCGGTCAGTACGAGATCATGTCCCGCAAGGCCGAAGCGATGAAGGAACTCGTCGCCGCGGCCGGTGGGGCGAAGGAAGCGTTCCAGCTCATGATGGTCGAACACCTCGACACCCTCGCCGAGACCTCAGCCAAGGCCATCTCGAACATCAAGTTCGACAAGGTCGTGGTGTGGGACTCGGGTGCCGGCGGCAAGTCCGGCGCGAGCGGATTCCTGCAGTCGATGGCCAACGCGCTGCCGCCGATGATGAACGTGCTGCGCGACATCGCCGGCGTGGAACTGCCGGGCTACGTGGGCCGGATCACCGACGAAGGCAATGCGTCGCCGGCGCCTAGTGCGACGCCGGCTGTCCCTGCCGCCACTGCGACGGCTGACGCAGACTCGGCGTCGACGACGAAGCGGTCGAAGGGCTGACCGACTTCGTCGAGCCCATCGGCGCCGTGCTCCTGCGGGCGGCGCCGATGGTGAAGGACCCGCAGAGCGTCTCCATCGCGCTCGCCTGCGACTCGAGTTCCTGCGCCGTACCGCTCCACTCCTCGCTGGTCGCCGCCGTCGCACGCGTGACCTCGTTCACCTGGTCGATCGAGCGCGTGACCTGCGCGACGTCCGCGCGCTGACGCTCCGCGGCCTGCGCGATGCGCTGGAAACGCTCCGACGTTTCCACGATACGCGCCTTCACGCCGCCGAGGCGCTGCACCACCGCACCGGCCACCGTTGCGCCGCGACGGGACCGCTCCGCGGCTTCCTCGATGAGCGTGGACGTGTTCCGTGCCGCTTCTGCACTGCGGATGGCCAGCGCACGCACTTCCTCGGCGACCACCGCGAAGCCGCGGCCGGCGTCACCCGCGCGCGCGGCTTCGACGGCCGCGTTGAGCGCGAGCAGGTTGGTCTGGAACGCGATGGAGTCGATGGTGCGCACGATCGCCGCCGTGGCTTTGGTGCCTTCCTCGATCTCGGCGACCGCCGTGCGGAGCGCCTCGGCTTCGCGGGCCCCGGCTTCTGCTTCGCCTCGAGCCTGATCGGCCAGCGCCGACGCCTCAGAGGCTTCACGCGCCCCTTCGGCGATCGCGTCGGCCGTCTCGTTCACGCCGCGCACGGCGGCTTCGATCCCCTCCGCCTGCGTCGACGCCGAGCGCGCGAGATTGAGACTGCCGTCGGCGATGTGCGCCGCACCCACGCGCACTTCACGCGCCGTGGTCGCAACCTCGTGCAGCGCATGCTCCAACTGCGCGACTGCGTCGTTGAGCGCCTGCTGCACACGTCCGTGGTCGCCGGCGAACGTTCCGTCGAGCCGCACCGTGAGGTCACGCGCCGCGACACGCTCCAAGGTGTCGGCCGCCTGCTGCAGGAACGCGACCGCCACTCGATGCGCCTCCTCGGTGTCCTGTGCGCGGTCCATCGCCGCGACCGTGCCGTTCACGCCGGCCGCGAGGTCCCGGAACGCGCCCTCCATCCGCGTCTCGTCGATGCGCGCATCCGTCCGCCCTGCCTCGGCGGCGCGGGTGAGTGACGTAACCTCGGCGATCACTGCGCGCAGTTGCGCGGCGACGGCGTCGAAGGACTCCGCCACTTCGGTGATCTCGTCGTGTGTGTCGCGCTTGCGCACTTCCATATGGATGTCGCCCCGCGCCATCGCACGCGCGAGCGCGCTGAGGTCGTCCAGCGGACCCGTGACCGCACGCAAAGTCTGGCGCATCGAAAGCAAGCCGAGTCCGAGTGCCGTCAGTGCCGCAACGCCAATGAACAGGTATGCCGCACGCTCGCGCTCGCGCACGAGGGCATGCACACTCGCGCTGGTGCGTTCGACCTCGTCGCCGAGGCCTTCCAGTTCCGTTTCGAGTGCTTCGAAATCCGCCAGCAACATGGAGAACGTCCGCATGGCTTCCGGGTCGCGCGCCTTCGCCTGCAGTGCGAGCAACTTCGCCGTGCGCGCGTAGTTCTCCACTCGCGGCTGCACGCGGTCCACCGTCACCCGCAGCGCAGCGACCTCGGACCCGGCGCGGACGACCGCGATCGACGACTCCAGCACCCCGACATGCTCCGCGAGGTCCGCTTCGGCCGCCGTCGAGAGATCGGCGTCCTTGAGCGACGCGGCCCGCAGGGCCTCGAGCGCGTCCGCCCGGATCGCGTCGTGCATCATGTCGGCGCGCATCTGGGCGCGGAGCACATCCTCCAGGTCCGTCATCTTGGCTGTAGCTGCGGACGCGCGGTTGAGGGCGTACGACGCGACGCCACCCACGAGCGCGGTACTGGCGAAGCTGATGAGGGCGACGACGAGCAGGCGGCGACGGATGGTCATGGTTCAGTCGATGTGTGAAGTGATCACAACTCAGCCATTCCAGTGTCGGAAGGAATTCCCTGACCTTGAGCGCATCGGCGCGGAATTCATATAGAGCGTGACATTGTGACTCAGGGATTCCCTTCAGAGGCCGATACTGACAGCGTCATCACTTCACGAGTGCACCATGGCCGATCCCACCGCCCAGCCCACCCGCGAAGCCCGCGTCCCCTGGCCGGACCGCTGGCTCCTCGATGCTCTGCGCCAACAGGGCCACCCGGCCGTCGAGCGTCTCCAAGCCGCGAACTCGGCGTGGGAGGCGGTGGTCAACGCGGGTGCGTCGCCGCGCGAGATCCTCCAGCTGGTGTGCTCGCTGTCGGGCAAGGAAGCCGCGAGCCTGTCCGCCGTGGGGACGCAGCAGGCGGAGTACCTGAGCGCCGCCATGGCGCGACGCTACGGCGTGGTGCCGGTACGTCAACGCGGCCCCGTGCTCGAGGTCGCCACCGCCAATCCCCTGCTCCCTTCGCTCGAACGCGATCTCTCCTTCGCCGCCGCGCGTCAGGTGAAGCTCACCGTCGCCGCGCCGCAGGAAGTCCGGGCGGCGCACGAACGTATCTACGGCACCGCGCGCGGTGAGTCCGCCGCAGCGCCGCGCCTCGAGTGGATCATCAAGGACGGCCCGGGCGGTGGCCCGCGTGCCTCCACCACGCGTTCCATGGTGCTCGACTCGCTCGATCGCCTCATCGCCGACGCACTCGACCAGCGCGCCAGCGACGTGCACTTCGAGCCCAAGGACGACGACCTGTTGGTGCGCTTCCGCGTGGACGGCGTGCTGCACGACGTGACGCGCATCGGCGCCGACGTCGCGCCACTCGTGATGAGCCGCATCAAGGTGCTCGCCGGCCTCGACATCGCCGACCGTCGTCGTCCGCAGGACGGCCGTGCGACCACCAAGTTCGATGGGCGCGTGGTCGACTTGCGCGTGTCCACTCTGCCGCTCAACGACCGGCTCGAGACGGCCGTCATCCGCCTGCTCGATGCGGGCAACGCCTCCAATGGACTCGACGCCCTCGGGTTCACCGCCGGCGAGCTGCACCGCGTGAACAATCTGATGGGGCAGAACGAAGGCATGGTGCTCGTCACCGGACCCACAGGCTCCGGCAAGACCACCACGCTCTACGCCGCCATCGAACAGGCGAAGTCCACACAGACCAACATCGTCACGGTCGAAGATCCCATCGAGTACAATCTCGACGGCATCAACCAGGTGCAAGTGAACGAACGCGCCGGACTCGGCTTTGCGGCGGCGCTGCGTTCCATCGTGCGGCAGGACCCCGATGTCATCCTCGTCGGTGAGATCCGTGACGCGGAGACCGCGGGCATCGCCATCAAGGCGGGCCTCACCGGCCACCTCGTGCTCTCCACGCTGCACACCATCGACGCCCCATCGGCCATCGGTCGCTTGGCCGACATCGGGGTGGAGATGGGCGCGCTCTCCGGCGCGCTTAAGGGTGTGGTCGCACAGCGACTCGTGCGCAAACTCTGCGACGCCTGCTCCACCCCGATCGCACTCGCCGATCTCCCCGTGGCGCAGCAGGCGCTGCTCGTCGGACGCAAGACGGAGAAGCTGCGCCAGGCCGTCGGTTGCGACGCCTGTCGCCAGACCGGCTACCGCGGCCGCCTCGTCGTGGCCGAGATCCTCGTCGTCACCGACGACATGCGGTCGGCGATCGCGCGCCATGCGGACCGCGTGGAGCTGCTCGACCTCGCCAAACGCGGCGGCATGATCCCGCTCTGGGAAGCGGGCATGAAGCGCGTGCTCGACGGCATCATCTCCATCGCTGAGCTGCTCGACAACGTGCCAGCGCCGATGATGGTCGAGCAGGGTGAGCAGTCCGATATCGATGCGATCGTGCGCAAGCTCACGGGCGCCGCACCGCACGCGGCCACCACAGCACCGAGCAGCGCGGCGGTGGTGCACGCGCGTGGCCTCGCCCGCTCCGCCACACCGGCGCACGGCCACGCCATCGTCCCCGCGCCACAGGTGGTCGTGCAGGCCGTGAGTCGCACCGTCACCTTCGAGCCGCGCCGTCGGCACGAACTTGCACCAGGTGCCCCGCGCATCCTGCTCGCGCACGAGGGCCTGCCCGAGCGGCGCGCCCTCCGCGACGCGCTCGAGGCAGCCGGCTACGCCGTGATCGAAGC
>JADYYN010000155.1 GCA_020853635.1 Gemmatimonadaceae bacterium | reverse complement strand
GCCAGAGGCGCGCGGCATTGTTCACGCGTCGGTCGTCGTCACACCGCTCGGCGGCGAGGCGCTCGGTGTCAGCACGCCCAAGTCGATCAGCATCCCTTCGATCGCTTCGGGGATCATGGTGGGCCAGAGCAGGAAGCCGCGCAGCAGGACGAGGGGCCGGGGAGGCCGCCCGGCCCCCGCGAAGCGCCGACGCGCCCAGAGTTCGTACGCGAAGGCCACCACTCCGCCGAACATCGCGAACACGAACCACGTCGTCAGCGCGTCGCGCAACGGCAGCACGATCAACATCCAGAGCCCCAGCGCGTACGCGGCCCCGATCCCCATCACGCGCATGCTGTGGAGCACCGGATTGAATACGAGCACGCAGGTCGTGAACAGGCCGACGCCGAGCAGCATCAGGCCCCAGAGGATGTCGACGTGATAGATGGTCATTTCCTGAACATGGCACGTTCCTGATGGCGCCGCTGCGAGGGAGCCCCTGACTCGCGCAAATCGTCGCGGCGCCGTATCAATAGATGCAGGTCACCCGCTGCCGCCCCCACCGAGCACTCCCATGACCGACTCCGCTACGCAGGCGCCACGGATCGCGCAGGAGTTCGCCTTCGACGCGCAGGAGGATCTGCTCGCGGTGCTGCAGGCCGCAGCGGACTTCCGCGATCTGCTCGCACCGGAGGAGTGGCCACGTGCCGAGGTGACTGCACGTGCCGTCGCGGCGCGCCTCGGGGTGACGGCGGATCCCCGCCTCGCGTGCAGCCTCGAGGAATGGACCGATCTCGCGCGGCTCGTCGAAGCCGCGTGGCGGCACAGCAATCGTCCCGCCGGTGCGCTGCCGATCGTGGGGCTCCAACAGATCCCCGGCGTCACGGACGTCGGGTTCGCCGAGTTGCTGCGTCGGGGTACGGCCTCGTTACGCACTCCGCTGCCGCCGATCGTCGTGTTCATCGACGATGCCCGCCGGCGCGCGATCGCCGAGGCGCTGGCGTTCGTGAAGGAGGTGCTCTACGAGATCGACCCCGACATGTTCCGCGTGGGGCGCGATGAACTGGATGCGTGCACGGCGCTGCTGGTGCGCGCCGCGCAAGCGCACGATGTGGTGCTGCTGCCCGATGAGCTCAGCCGCGTGGAGACGGTGATCGCCGCCGCGTGGACCTACTCGTATCGTGGGCAGGGCACGGGGCTCACGCATGTGAAGGATCCGGAGTTCGATGCCCTCACGCGCTGGCTGAGCGCGTCGCATCAGGCGATGCTGCGTGCGGCCGGACTGCCAACGGTCGAGCGCCTCAGCGGCTCCGCGTCGCGAGCGTCGTGAGCGCGCTCACCAGCTTCGCGCCGTCGGCGGGTGTGTTGTAGAGCGAAGGAGTCACGCGGATACAGTCACCCTTCGCGAGTCCCGACCGCGCGACAGTGAAGATGCCGAACTCCTCCACCAACGTGCGCGCGAGCGCCGCATTGGCCGCGCGATCCCCGTTCGCGTGCAGACGGAATCCCGTCAACGCGCCGGTCATCGGCGTGTCGTCGGGCGTGAGCACCGTGACGCCAGCGATCGTGCGGGCCGGTTTGGCCCACGAGTCGCGTAGATAGCGCAGTCGCGCGGCTTTGCGCGCGACGCCGATCGTGTCCTGGAAGTCCAACGCATCGGGCACGGTCATCACCGCGGCGAAGTCGGTCGTCCCCGTGTGGATGCGACTGTCGATGCGATCCAGCGGCCCCTGATCGCCGTGCGCGCGATCGATCGCGTCGAGGCGATCCTTTTTGATGTACAAGCACGCGACACCCACCGGCGCACCGACCCATTTGTGCAGGTTCACCGCGGCGAACGCACTACCCAGGTCCGGCAGCGCGAGCGGCACCTGGCCGAACGAGTGCGCCGCATCGACCACGGTGTCCACGCCGCGCGCGCGCGCCAGTGCCGTGATGTCACGCACCGGATGAATGAGGCCCGTCTTGTTGTTCACATGGGTGAGTAGCAGCAGACGAGTGCGCGGATTCGCGTCGAGTGCGCGTGTGTACGCGGACATGATCGCATCGTGAGTCGCGGGCTCCGGGATGTCGAGCTTGGCGATCGTCGCCGAGCGCCGTGCGGCGAGTGCGTTCATGGCGTCCTGCATCGCAGGATAGTCGAGGTCGGCGTACATGAGCGTGTCGCCGGGCTGCACCCGGTTGTACTGGCCGATGAGCGTCTGCAGCGCTTCGGTCGCATTGCGCGCGAACGCGAGCTCGTCCGGTGCAACGCCGAGTGCGGTGGCGACGCGAGCGCGTGCCGCGGATGCGAGTTCGGGATACGATCGCCGCGCGAAGTACGAACTCTCACGGTTCACGCGATCGATGTTGCGATGGTAGGCGGCGAGCACCGGTGACGCCATCATGCCGAAGTATCCGGCCTCCATGTTCGTCACACGGTCGGTCACCGCGTACTGCTGCGCCACCTCACGCCAGTAGGCCTCGTCCTGCGCGATCTGCTCGGCGGAGCCGCTGGGTGGGCTCGGTAGCGCGGGTGGCGTCGGCGCGGAATCGGCGGGCGAGCGGCGGGGTGATTCACCCAGCCCCGGGAGTGGCACCGCCAGCGTAGCGGCGGACGCGAACGCAGTGCGGCGGAGGAAATCGCGGCGGGAGGTCATACTGGATGATACCGCCCGAATGGCGGCGACGCGATGACCGTGCTCACCGCACCGCGTACCACGCCAAGAACCCATTGACCGCCATGAGCACCGCGGCGGGCGCGGTCTCGCGCGCGGAGTCCTTGAACCGGAGACGCGTGAGCAGGCCCATCGCCATGAGCAGAGTCAATCCGCCGGCACTCACGACCGTCAAGACCGGGATGAACACGCCCACGAGGAGTCCGGTCGCGCCGAGCAACTCGAGCGTGCCCGTGAGGACGCGCAGGTGGGTCATCCCGAAGCGATCGAAATCGGCGGCCATGCCATTGGCGAAGAGGCAACTCGATCCGTAGTACAGGAACACCAGCACCGACAGTGCCGTTAGACCATGATATGCGAGGGTCATGCGCGGTCACCGATGACCGCTCGACGGTCGGCCGGCGCGGTACTCGTCACAAGGAAGTCACGATGTCCCTGGAACTGCTCACGCGGGTGCTCGAGGTGGTGGTCGGCTTGGGCCTGCTCAACGTGTGGTTGCTGCGTTCGCGCTCGGCGACCTCGTACCGTGGCGGCGACGCGAAGACCCTCCGCCAGGAGTTCGCGGCGTACGGTCTGCCGGTGAGTGCCTTCTATGTGGTGGGGACGCTGAAGGTCGCGGCGGGGCTGATCCTGCTCAGTGCGCTCTTCCTGCCGATGCCAGCGCGATTGGCAGCGACGGTCGTGGCGGGCCTGATGGTTGGGGCGTTGGCGATGCATATCAAGGTGAAGGATCCGGCGAGCAAATCCGTGCCCGCGGCTTTGATGCTCGCGATGTGCGTGGGGATCGTGGTGCTGCTCTAGGCGCTACGCGCTGGTGGTGAGACGATCTGTAGACAGCAGGGGCGTAGGGTCTCGGCACGTTCGGAGGTCTGTTCGCCCACACCGCTGTCCGGAGGATTCGATGTCTCGTCGTCCGTGGTTCGCTGCTGTGCTCGTGCTGCTCACCGCTGCCTGCGGTGGCACCGCCGACGAGCGACCGTTCGCTCCGACCGCGCCGACGGAGGCGATGGCTGAGCATCGGGGCGCGTCGGCGGCGGACGCCGCTGTGCGCGACGCCGTGATGTCCGGCAATGCCCAAGCCATCGCCGCTGCCGCGGCACTCGTCCCGCCCGGCGTGCCGTTGCCGCCCTTCGTCGAGTCGCGGCTCTACGCCATCGCCAACGTCGCGATGCACGATGCCTTGAACTCCGTCCGCCCCGAGTACGAACGGTACGCGGACAATGCGGCGATCGATCGCGAGGCCGACGCCGCGGTCGCGGTGCTCACGGCGGCACGTGACGCGATCAAGGGCGCCGCGCCAGGCGCGGCCGTTGCCACCGATGCATGGTACACGAGCGCGGTCGCCGCACATCTCGGCGCGGAGGGGTTCGACGACGCCGTGGCGCTCGGTGAGCGCGCCGCCGCATCGATCCTCGCGCGAAGGGCAGACGATGGCACCGCTGGCGGTGGTGTGGCGCCGTACACGCCGGGCACTGCGGTGGGGGACTACCAGTTCACGTTCCCGTTCAACACGCCGGGCTTCGACTTCTTCGGCACCGGCGGGTTCGCGGATGGCTCCGCCTGGGCCTCGAGTGTGACGCCGTTCGTGGTGCGGAGCACCGCGCAGTTCCGCGCGCCACGTCCCTATCTCGCACCGAACAACGCGGCCGCCGTGCGCACGCGATGGTACGCGCGCGACTACAACGAAGTGAAGGCCCTGGGCTGTGTGGGATGCACGGCGCGCACCGCAACACAGACGGAGATCGCGCAGTTCTGGGTGGAGAGCTCGCCCGCCGGCTGGAACCGCATCGCACGCGTGGTCGCCGAACAGCAGCACCTCCGCGCGCATGAGACCGCACGGATGTTCGCCTTGCTCCAACTCGGCGAGTTCGACGTGTATGCGACGAACCTCGAGTCCAAGTACCACTACAACTTCTGGCGGCCCGTCACTGCGGTCGCACTCGCTGATGTCGATGGGAACGCACAGACCGCGAGCGTCGCGGACTGGCAGGTGTTGACCTTCCCCACGCCGCCGGTGCCGGACTATCCGAGCGCGCACGCCGCCGCCGGCGGAGCGGCAGCGGCCATCATCGAGTCCGTGGTGCAGGGGCGGGTGCGTGCGTTCTCCACCACCAGCACCTCACTGCCCGGCGTGACCCGTCGGTTCAGCGGCGTGGTGGATGCCGCACGCGAGAACGCCGACTCACGCGTGTACGTGGGCTACCACTTCCGGCATGCGACCGATGTGGGGTTGTGGCAGGGCTACGCCGTCGGACTGTACGTGGCAAAGACCAGCCTGCCGAAGCGGACGCGCTGAGCCCACAGGGCTCAGCGTGCGGCTGTCGCCGCTGCCGGTTCTGCGTAGTCCGGCACCGGCGGCAGCTCCACGATCTCCAGCCAGTACCGCCCCAGCACGTGCATCGCGTCCACCAATCCGGTGAACGACACCGGCTTGGAGATGAAGGAGTTGACGCCGAGCTCGTAACACAGCGCGATGTCCTCGTCGTTGCGCGAGGTGGTCAGCACGACCACCGGGATGTCCTTCAAGAAGGGATCGGACTTGATCACGCGCAGGGCTTCGCGGCCGTCGACCTTCGGCATGTTGAGGTCGAGCAGGATCAGGCTCGGCCGTGGGGCGGTGCCGGTTTCGCCTGCGTAGGTCCCGCGCTGGTACAGATAGTCGAGCAGCTGCTCGCCGTCAGTCACTGATTCGATGGCGTTGGAGATGTGCGCCGCATCGAGTGCCTGTCGGGTGAGGAGCTGGTCGTCGTCGTCGTCGTCGGCGAGGAGGATGGTGATCGGGATGCGGTGCGGACGCGACGTCATGGGTGCGACCCGGGTGAAGGTGGGTTGATCGGAAGGACGATCGAGAATGTGGTCCCGCGGCCTTCATCGCCGGTGGCCGAGATGCTGCCGCCGTGTCGTTCGACGATCGCACGACAGATGGCCAGCCCGATGCCGGTGCCCGCGTAGGCCGAACGGTTGTGCAGGCGTTGGAACATGCGGAAGATCCGTTCCGCGTACTGCTGTTGGAACCCGATCCCGTTGTCTTCGACGGTGATCAGCCAGCGCGACGCGTCGAGCGGCGTGCTGTGGATGCGTACGAGGAGTGGCGTGTCCGCGCGCCGGTACTTGATGGCATTGCTCACCAGATTGTGGAGCCGTTGCCGCATCTGCGTTGCGTCGGCTTCGAGCACCGGCAGCGGTCCGATCTCGATCTGCGCGTCGGCGTCGGACACCGCCGCATCGAGATCGGCGACGACCTCCCGCGCGACAGCGCCGAGATCGGTATACATGACCCGGTACGGCTGGCTGCTCACTTGGGAGTAGCGGAGCAGGTCGTCGATGAGCACGCGCATACGGCTCGCGGCCTTGAGCATGCCGTCGAGGTGCTGCCGCGGCACCGGGCTGAGCGACCCAGCGACCGCCTCGCTCAGCCGCTCTCCGAACGCGAGGATCTTCCGGAGCGGCTCCTGCAGGTCGTGCGAAGCGATCGAGGCATACTCGCCGAGTGCGCTGTTGGAGCGCTCGAGCTCACGTCGCTGTGCCGCGAGTGTGGCGTCGATCTCGCGCTGCGCGGTGACGTCCTCGATCGCGAGAAGGATCACCCGCGGCGCGGCGGGGTCGTGTGTCACCAGACGTGCATTCAAGAGCATGACCCGACGTCCGATCTCGGGGAACACGTGATCGACGTCGAGATCTTCGAGTTGGTTCTCTTCGGTCAGCCGGTCGCGCAGCATCTCGCGCAGCGGGGCGATGTCCCATTGCCCGTCACCGAGCGCGAAGAGTACTTCGCCGATCGTGTCGTCCGGTGGCACACGGAACGTGCGGAAGAACGCGCGATTGGCCTTCGTCACGCGGAACTCCGCATCGAGTACCAACAGCGGCTGCCGCACCGTGTCGAGGATGTCGAGCAGTAGCCGCTCGGCGACCGGCACGTCACCCGCCACGCCGCCGGTGGGCGTCGGAGGGAACACATCGGACTTCGGGACCAACGCGAGCGCCATGCACCGTCCGGGAAGAAGGCGGCGACGTATCCGCCCGACACGCAGGGTACCCGGTCGCACGCGATAGCTGTATCGCACGTTCGGGGGATACTCCCGAGATGGGACCTTGGACAAGATTGGTAGTCTACTCCTACACGAGCGATCCATGCCGCACACGACCCGCCTCCGGATCGCCATCGTCGACGATAGCATGCTCGTCCGGGAAGCGTTGAGTCGCGTCCTCGGCGGCTTCGCTGATCTGCGGGTGGTGTACGCCGAGCCCGCGGTCAGTGCGGAGCTCCTCGCGGCACCCGCGGACATTCTGTTGCTGGATGTGGGCCTCGGGGACCGGGACAGCCTAGCCGTGGCGGAAGAGCTCCATCGCGCGGCCCCGCAGACGCGCATCATCCTGATGGATCTGCTGCCGATGCATGAGGACATCCGCGACTACGTGAGCGCTGGTGTCGCCGCGTTCGTCCTCAAGGATGCGAGCACCGAGGAGTTCGTGCGGACGATCCGGTTGGTCGCGACGGGGGCGCTGGTCCTCCCCCGTGAGATGACCGAGTCGCTCTTCTCGCAGATCGTCCGTGGCGCCGACGGGTCGGTGCGCGCCGTCGCACGCGCGGAGGCGCGCCTCACGCAGCGCGAGCTCGAGGTCATCGCCATCATCGGCGAAGGACTCAGCAACAAGGAGATCGCGTATCGCCTCAACATCGCGACGCAGACGGTGAAGAGTCATGTGCGCAACGTGATGGACAAGCTCGCGCTGCATACGCGACTGCAGATCGCGGCCTATACGCATCGCGAGCAGGGCAGGGCGAACGAGCGCGACGCGAACCCGCCACTCCCGCGATAGGCTGACACCCGCGGCTCCCCCGTTCGGGCGATGGGGGAGTGTGCGCGCGAGGGCTATGCTCCAGCGGTAGGTCCCACGTCCGGTCGGCGACGTGGCCACCATGTATCGTCTGGAGCATCCATGAACATCCCGAGCAGTCCGTTCCTCAGCGCCCCGAGGCCGTAATCCCATGCGACTCACTCCGATCGCTGGTCTCCTGCTCCTGATCGTCGGGCTCGTGTTCCTCCTCCGTGGTGGCACATTCGGCACCCGGCGTGACGTGCTGGACGTCGGGAGGCTCCGCGTCACCGCGACCGAACAGCACTCAATCACGCCATGGATGGCGGGGGGCGCGATGCTCGCCGGCGCGGTCCTGCTGTTCGTCGGCTTCCGCGGCAACACCACGACCCGCGCACGATTCTAGTCGCTCCACGGTATCTCACTCAGAGGCTTATATGTCAGTACTTGATCGAAGCAACACTCGCATTCGCCGTACGGCCCGGTCCTGGATGTGGTCGATGGCGCTCGTCGGCCTCACACTGTCCACCGGCGCCTGTGCGTCATGGAGCGCGAAGCAGAAGGGCGCCGTGATCGGCGCCGCGACCGGTGCCGCCGCCGGCGGCGTGATCGGTAAGAACAACGGGTCGACGGCACGCGGAGCGATCCTCGGCGCCATCGTTGGCGGGACCGCCGGCGCGGTGATCGGCCACCAGATGGACCAGCAGGCGAAGGAGCTGAAGCTCGACATCCCCGGTGCGACGGTGGAGCGTGTAGGCGAAGGCATCCAGGTCACGTTCGCGTCGGGGTTGCTGTATGACTTCGATTCCCACGTGGTGCGTCCCGATGCGGCGGCGAACTTGTCGCAGCTCGCCTCGAGCTTGAAGCGGTACCCCGATAGCGAACTGCTCATCGTGGGTCACACCGATGCGCTGGGCAGCACGTCGTACAATCAGGACCTCTCGGGTCGTCGTGCGAGCGCGGCGGCGGCGTATCTGGCGCAGCAGGGCATCGCCCCCAATCGGATCGGCTCGTCCGGACGTGGGGAGCTCGAAGCACTCGCCAGCAATGAGAGCGAGGCCGGCCGTCAGATCAATCGACGGATCGAAGTGGCGATCTACGCCAGCAAGACTGCGCGAGGGCGCTCGCCGGACTGAGTCGCTCCACGCGCAGTGACGGACCGCGCCACGGCCTGAGCCGTGGCGCGGTCACGTCGTTGAGGGGTGGCCCTTGACACATGCCGATATGGGAATGTAATTACTGTCATGCCACGCGCCGCGACCACGTCCGATCCGTTCAATGCGATCGCCGAACCCCGCCGACGGGATATCCTCGAGTTCCTCGGCGCGCGCGAACACACCGTCGCCGAGGTCACCGAGGCGCTGGGTATCGCGCAGCCGTCGGCGTCGAAACATCTGCGAGTCCTCTGGGACGTCGGCCTGGTCGAGGTCCGCCGGGAGGGCCGGCAGGCCTTTTATCGCACCAACGCGGAGCAGATCCGCGTGGTGTACGATTGGTCGCGTCGTTTCGAGCGCTACTGGCAGCGGCAACTGCTGCGCGTGAAGGAACGCGCCGAGGGCAACACCAAGTCCCGTCTGGACCCACCCACCACTCAGGAGCGATGATGGCGCAGGTTGACGCCCCGGCCGCGATGGCCGACATGACACTGGATATCACCGAGGAGATGCGCGTCCGCGCGCCGCTCGCCGAGACGTTCGCCGCGCTCCTTGATGAGCTTGGCCCCGAGAATCGCGGGATGGAGGAGCGCCCCATGCCCATGGTGCTCGAAGCGCGGCCTGGTGGTCGCTGGTACCGCGACCTCGGTGATGGCAATGGGCATCTCTGGGGTCACGTGCAGGCCATCCGTCAGCCGACGCTTCTCGAGATCAACGGCCCGCTCATGATGTCGTTCGCGGTCGCGTCCAATCTGCAGTACCGGCTCAAGACCGACGGCAACGAGACCGTGATCACTCTGCGGCATACGGCGTTCGGGATGTTCCCCGATGGTTACAAGGATGCACTCACGCAGGGTTGGATCGGCATCTACCGGCGCCTTGCGGCGCGTTTCCCAAAGGAGAAGTGATGTCACTCGCCGACGGTTTGCTGCAGGAACTCGAGATGGAAGCCGCGACCACGCGGCGTGTGCTCGAGCGCGTCCCCAATGATCGTCTGGGCTGGAAGCCCGCCGCGAAATCGCGCTCGCTCGGTGAACTGGCGCAGCACATCGCGACCAATCCGGGGGATGTGTGCATGATGCTCGCACAGAATCCCGCGCCCGCGCCCGATCCGACGCGAGGCCGGCTCGTGCCGACCGACGCCGCCGAACTCCTGGTCACGCTCGAGCGCAGCATGGGGCAGGCGCGCGAGTACCTGCGCGGGTTATCCGATGCG
>JADYYN010000154.1 GCA_020853635.1 Gemmatimonadaceae bacterium | reverse complement strand
TCGTGCGGACGGGGGCGTTCACGCAGACGCCGGACTACGAGGGACTGCCGCACCTCTTCGAGCACATGTTCTTCAAGGCCAACGACGCGTACCCGCAGGAGGATGCGTTCATGGACCGCGCGGCGACGCTGGGCGCGTCCTTCAACGCGACGACGCGCGAGGAGCTGGTCAACTACTACGTCACCGTCGTCGCCGACTCGGTCGCCGGCGGCATGGAGTTCCTCAACGCGGCGTTGCGCGGTGCGCAGTTCCGTGCCGAGGAACTCGCCCGCGAGAAGATCGTGGTCCTCGGCGAGTACGACCGCGCCGAGTCGTCGCCGTGGTTCCGGCTCGACCGGACGATCGGCCACCGGCTCTGGGGGGACTTCTGGAGCCGAAAGAACACCATCGGCGACCGGCGCGTGATCAATGACGTCACGCCGCAGCAGATGCGCACCATCCGCGACATCTACTATGTGCCGAACAACTCCGCGCTGATCGTCGCGGGTGCGGTGGAGCCGACGGCGATCTTCGGGCTGGCTGAACGGATCTTCGGCAGCTGGCCACGTGGCGCGGATCCGTTCGAGCGCGCACCGGTCCCTGCCGTGCCGCCGCTCGCCGCGAGCGCCGGCGTGATCGTCGAGGAGGGGGTGAACGCGGTGACCGTGCAGATCCAGTGGCACGGCCCCGGCGCGAGTGCCGACGAAGCCGCCACCTTCGCCGCCGACGTCTACTCCGACGTGCTCAACCAGCCGGCCTCGCGCTTCCAGCGCCGGCTCGTGGATAGCGGGCTCTGGCAGGGCGTGGTCGTGAACTACTACACGCTGAACCATGTGGGACCGATCACCGTGAGCGGGCAGACCACGCCGGACAAGCTCCGCGAGGCGCTCAAGGCGCTCGACACCGAGCTCGCCGCCACGCTCGAGCCGGGCTACTTCAGCGCCGAGGAGCTCGAGGCGGTGAAGGCCAACCGCGCCGTGACCACCGCGTTCGGCCAGGAGCGCGCCTCGGAGAACGCGCACACGATCGGATTCTGGTGGAGCGTGATCGGGCTCGACTACCACCTGCGCTACATCGATGAGATGGCACGGCAGACCCCGGCGCAGCTGCAGGCGTATGCACGCCGCTACATCATCGGCAAGCCGCGGATCGTCGGCGTCATGCTCCCCGACGGAGAGAAGGCGCGATTGCGCCTGACCGAGCAGGAGCTCGCCGGCCTCGGGGTGACGCCATGAGGCGCCGACTGCTGTCGCTGCTCGCGATCCTCGCCGGCATCGTACTCGCGAGCGCGGACGACCTGCCCGCCCAGGCGCCGCACGACTCCGCCACGGCGCGCTTCACGGTGGACGGGGTCAAGGTCATCCACCGCCGCACGAACACCAATCTCTTCGTCGCGAACCTGTACCTGCTCGGCGGCGTGCACCTCGTGACGCCGCAGACTGCAGGTCTTGAACCGATGCTGCTCGAGCTCACCGAGCGTGGGACGCGGAAGTACCCCGGCGCTGCCCTGCGCCGCGCGATGGCGCGCACCGGAAGCGACATCGGCGTCGGTGCGGAGGACGACTACACCATCTACGGCCTGCGCACGACCACCGACCGCATCGACTCCACGTGGAGCATCTTCGTCGACCGGCTCCTCGCGCCGACGCTCGCGCCCGACGAGTTCGAGTTCGTGAGGCAGAACCGCGTTGCGGCGCTCGCGCAGCGCGAGGACGATCCGGATGCGCTCCTCGACCACCTCGCCGACAGCGTCGCCTTCGTCGGGCATGCGTACGGCAACTCCGCCGTGGGCACCGACCGGTCCGTGGCAGGGATCACGCTCGAACAGATGCGCGAATTCCATCGGACGCAGATGGTCAAGTCGCGGATGCTGCTCGTGATCGTCGGCAACGTGCCGCGCGAGCGGATCGAGCGCCTGGTCCGCGGGAGCCTCGGCACGCTGCCGGCAGGAACATACGAGTGGAAGGTGCCAGCGCCGGTCGGGCCCCGGCCCGGCTCCAACGTGCACATCGTCTCGCGACGACTGCCGACGAACTACATCCTCGGCTGGTGGAGCGGTCCAGCAGCCGGCGATGCGGACGTGCCCGCGTTGCGCGTGGCCACGGCGATCCTCCAGGGCAGTCTCTTCGCCGAGGTGCGGTCGCGCCGCAACCTGACCTATGCGGTCGAGGCGCGCTTCCGCGATCGGGGGCTCGTCTCCGGCGGCCTCTACGTCACCACGACGCGCCCCGACGAGACGCTGCGGGTGATGAAGGCGCAATTGAACTTCCTGCAGGAGCAGACCCTGCCGAACGAGGCGCTCGGACCGCTCATCCAGCAGTTCATCACGGAGTACTTCCTCGACAACGAGACTTCCGGCAGGCAAGCGGATTTCCTGGCGCGGGCCGAGCTCTATCGCGGGGACTTCCGGGCCGGCGACCGGTTCGTCGCCGAACTGCGCGCCGTGACCGGCGAGGACGTGCGGCGCGTGACGAGCAAGTGGATGAAGGACCTGCGCTTCACCTACATCGGCAACCCATCGCAGG
>JADYYN010000153.1 GCA_020853635.1 Gemmatimonadaceae bacterium | reverse complement strand
CGGCGTCACCCTCACGCCAGAGCAGCAAGGCGAGGAGGATCGCCCCGGTGGTGACCCCCATATCGGCGACGTTGAACGTCCAGAATCGCCAATCCGCTGTACCGACGTCGATGAAATCGACGACGCCCTTGGTGTGGCGGAGCCGGTCGAGGAGGTTACCGAGGGCGCCGGCCGCGATCAGGGCCAACGCGGCGGGCGTCGCACGTGAGGACGGGGACGCCTGCCGGTACAGCACGATCAGGTACCCGATCATGCCGAGGGCGATCACACTGAACACCACGCGCGACCACTCGCCCACGGAGAGGTTCATCGCCGCGCCCGTGTTGTAGGTCAGGGTCCAGCGCAGCCAGGGCGGAAACACATCCTCCGGCGTGTGGAGCATGAGTGCGCGCTCCGCCCATCTCTTGCTGAAGATGTCGGCGACCGCGACCGCGGCGACGAGCCCCCAGAAGACGCGATCGCGCGGTGCGACGGTGGGAGAATCAGCGGACTGCACAGCGGCGTCGGACATGCCTTGGGGAAATGGTGGGGAAGGACACGGGGGGTTCAGCGTCCCTCCCAGACCTCATCTAAGTTACCTGCCTGACCCTACGGGTGGTACGTGACCACCATGCCATCGGTTCCCCCTGCCCTTCGGCCGTTGCCCTTGCTCCGCGGTGCCCCCGCGCTCCCGATCGATGCGGTGTCGCCGGACGTGCTCGCCGCACTGGACGGTGCGGGAACGGCCGTGGTCGTCGCGCCGCCGGGCGCGGGCAAGACGACCCGGCTGCCGCTGGCCCTCCTCGATGCCGCGTGGCGCGGCGATGGCCGTGTGCTCGTCCTCGAACCACGCCGCATCGCCGCACGCGCCGCGGCAACGCAGATGGCCCGCTTGCTCGGCGAGGAGGTGGGGGAGACGGTCGGCTATCGCGTGCGGCTGGAGTCACGTGTGGGCCCTCGCACCCGCGTCGAGGTGGTGACCGAAGGCATCCTCACGCGCATGGTGCAGGACGATCCCACACTCGAGGGTGTGGCGGCGGTGTTGTTCGACGAGTTCCACGAGCGACACCTCACCGCCGACCTCGGACTCGCACTCTGTCTCGAGACGCGACAGGTGCTGCGCCCCGACCTCCGACTGCTGGTGATGTCGGCGACGCTCGAGGCGGCCCCGGTCGCGCGGTTGCTCGGCGATGCGCCCGTGATCGTGAGTGAGGGACGCAGCTTCCCCGTGGCGACCTCCTGGCGACCGCCGCGCAGCGACCTGCCGATCGCGCTCGCGACCGCGCAGGCGGTGCGAGCGCAGTGGGACCGCACCGATGGCGATCTCCTCGTGTTCCTCCCGGGGATCGCCGAGCTCGACCGCACGCGCCGCGCGCTTGAGGATCCCCCGCTGGGCGATGCCGAGGTGCTGCTGCTCCACGGCGGCCTGACGCTGGCCGAGCAGGATCACGTGCTGCGGCGGAGCGGGACGCGGCGACGCGTGGTGTTGTCCACGGCCATCGCGGAATCGTCGGTGACGCTACCGGATGTGCGCGTGGTGATCGATGCCGGGCTCGCGCGCGTCCCGCGATTCGATCCGCGCAGCGGGATGACGCGACTGGAGACGACACGTGTGTCGCAGGCAGCCGCGGATCAACGCCGCGGTCGCGCGGGTCGCGTGGCCGAAGGGACCTGCGTGCGCCTGTGGAGCGAGAGCGAACACGCGGCGATGCCGGCGCGCACCGCTCCGGAGATCCTCGAAGCGGACCTGGCTCCGCTCGCACTGGAGTTGGCGTGCGCGGGTATCGTCGACGCCTCGCAGTTGCGCTGGCTCGATGCGCCCCCTGCCGGCGCGCTCGCACAGGGCCGTGCGCTGCTCACTGATCTCGGTGCGCTCGATGCGACTGGGCGGGTCACGGCGCACGGACGACGCATGGCGGCGCTTGGTGTGGTGCCGCGACTCGCACATCTGGTGCTGGTCGCAGCGGAGCGCGGGCTCGCGCGACTCGGCTGCGAACTGGCGGCCTTGCTCGGCGAACGCGATGTCCTGCGCCGCGATGCAGCGGCGAACGACGCTGATCTGCGCACGCGTGTGGAGCTGCTCCGCGGCGCTGGACGCATGGCCGACGCGGACCGCGGTCGGCTCGATCGCGTACGACAGGAGGCGCGCGCGCTGCAGCGTGCGGTCCGCGGATCGTCGGACGGCGTGCATGACGACCTCGCGCACACCGGTGCGCTGCTCGCGCTCGCGTATCCCGATCGCGTCGCGATGCGTCGGACGGGCGATGCCGCGCGCTATCTACTCCGCAACGGCCGTGGTGCGCGACTCGACGTGCCCGGCGCAATGGCGCGCGAGACGTTCCTCGCGATCGCGGACCTCGATGGTGATCCGACCGAGAGTCGCATCTGGCTCGCGGCACCGCTCGACGAGAGCGATCTCCGTGCGGCGGTGGGTGCCGGCCTGACCACCGAGCGCGAGGTGACATGGGACGAGCGCAGCGAATCCGTGCGCGCCACCGAGCGTGAACGGATCGGCGCGCTGGTGCTCAAGGAGCGACCCATCCGCGATGTATCGCCGGAGGTGATCACCGAGGCATTGCTCGGCGCGTTGCGCGCGCGAGGGATCGCATCGCTCCCGTGGACGACCGCGTCGACGGCCCTGCGTGCACGGATCGCGTTCGCGCACGCGATGGCCGCGGAGACGTTCCCCGACGTGAGTGACGACGCCTTGCTCGCGCGACTCGATGCGTGGCTCGCGCCGTCGCTGCGCGAGGCGCGCCGACTCAGCGACGTCGCGCGCGTGGACCTCGGCGAGGCGCTGCTCGCGGGGTTGCCGTGGGCCGAGCGCGCACGACTCGACCGTATCGCGCCGACGCACATCGAGGTGCCGAGCGGGTCGCGTCTGCCGATCGACTACACCGAAGTCACCGCGCCCACGCTCGCCGTGCGACTGCAGGCGGTGTTCGGCTGGACCGAGACGCCGCGGGTGGGCGAGGGACGCGTGCCGTTGACGTTGCACCTGTTGTCACCGGCGCATCGTCCCGTGCAGGTGACACGCGACCTCGCGAACTTCTGGCGGACGACGTACTTCGAGGTGCGTCGGGACCTGAAGGGGCGCTATCCGCGGCATCCGTGGCCGGACGATCCGCTCAGCGCCCCCGCGACGCGACGCGCGAAACCGCGCGGAACCTAGCGACCGCGCGCGAGCACGCTGACGCGGTGCGCGGGGCTCAGCGGATCCAGGCCGGCCGCGCGACGCTGTTCCACTTCTTCTCGCCATGCGAGTACGCGAACCACGCCGTGTCTGCGCCAGCGCGCGGGAACGCGCGCACCAACTGGTCCGCCCCGCCGAAGCCAAAGCGATCGTGCCCCGTGTAGCCCACACTCTGCGCCGAGTCGAGATCGGCGAGCATCATGCGGCCCATGCCGGCTTCGGTCTCCGTGTAGGCGAACAGCATGCCTTTCGCGGCATCGCCTTCCTCGGTGGTGGAGACGAAGAACTCACCGCGTCCGTCGCCGTCGACGTCGGCGGTGCCGATGAAGCCGACCGTGCCGACGCGGGTCTCGGTGAGCGTCGTGAGCGTGTCGGTGCCACGCGTGAAGACGACCTGGAAGGTGCCGCTCGCGCAGGTCTCCTCACCGGGGATCACCACTTCGGCGACGAGGTCCTTGAACGAGAGCACGCGACCGCCGAAGCAACGCGGGTCGACGGGGGTCGTGGTCTGCGCCATCTCGGGCGCGCGATCCTTGCCGCCGCAGGCGGCGAGGGCGACGAGCGTGATCACGGCGAGTGCGAAGCGCGACATGGGACCTCCGGGGGAAAGACGAGCGGACTAGGATGATCGGGCGGCGAACGGACTCAGACGCTGAACTGGCGGAGATGGTGATCGGTATGCTTGTAGAGCAGTACGCCCCAGTCATCCGACGTCATCGGACCGAAGAGCGGATGGATCGGCAGCGCGGCGCCCTGACCGGGTGCGCGCACCGCGTCGATCATCGACGAGAGCGACTCGAGATCCGCGGCCCACGTGGTCGGAACGCGTGCGAGGAGTTGCGGCGCCGTCGGCGCACCCTTGGGCATCGGCAGATGATGGATGAACAGCCGCCGCACGACCCCGCGCAGTGGCATCGGTCGCAACGGGATCTGCAGTTCCCCGCGATACATGCGATACGCTTCGGTGAGATGCGCGACCATCTGCGGCGCCGAGAATCGGCCCCACGCAGGCGAGCGGTCCGGCGTGAGAGCGGCGAGTCGCGTCACGATCTCGTGGCGGCGCGCAGAGTCGTAGAGAGAGGGCATGGCACGGTGTGGGGTGACTGGAAACTGCTGCGTCCCGAGAGGTACCGCCAGCGGCCGTGTCGCCTATCTTACGGATTCACCTTTTCCCCAGACTGATGCCGCGCACCCTGCCCCGCGCCCTCGCGGCGCTCGCATCCGCCCTCCTGACCCCCGCGCTGCTGCTTTCCCAGGCTCCTGCAGCAGCCCCGGCCGTCATCACCAAGGTCACCGCCGACTTCGGCTTCGTGCAGACCAGTGGCAACACGCAGGTCACCACGATGAACGTCGGCGAGAAGTTCACCCAGCAGCGCGGGCGGTTCACGCTGCAGCAGGCGTTCGCGCTCGTGTACGGCCAGCAGCGCGACACGGTGAACACCAACAACCTGCGCGCGAACGTGCGCGGCGACTACAAGATCGACAACATCTTCTCGCTGTTCGTCGGCGGTGGGTTCGACCGCAACACCTTCGCCGGTATCGAGCGGCGCTTCGAAGAGCAGCTCGGTGTGGCGGCGCGGCTCCTCGCGGCCGTGAGCGACACGGTCCGCGTGGAAGGCGGCGGAAGCGTGACCCAGCAGATCGGCACGGACGGACGGCAGCAGAACTTCCCGTCCGCGCGCGGCGCCGCGTCGTGGCGCCACGTGTTCACGCCGGCCGCCTACTTCCAGCAGAACGTCGAGTTCCTGCCGAACATGAAGGAGTCCGAGGACTGGCGCGTCAACACCGAGTCGTCGATCATCGCGCCGCTCTCGGCGAAGATCGGCCTCAAGCTCTCGTACGTGGTGCGCTTCGACAACCTGCCGGAGCCGACGTTCTCCAAGACGGACAAGCTGTTCACGACGGGCATCCAGGTCACGTTCTAGACTGGATGGTGGATGGTGGATGGTGGATGGTGGATCGTAGATGGTAGATGGTAGTTCAGCGAGTGGCGCGTGGCGGGGATCCCGCTGCGCGCCATTCTTTCGTCTGCGCCTCCACCGCGTTCGTGACCCGCGACAACAAGAGGAACACGAACGGTGTAGTCATGACACTCATGAGCAACGGCACAAGCATCAGCCCGCCCGACGCGCGCCCGGTGGCTGCGTACCACACCAGCGCGAACACCATCAACAGCACCATCTGCACCAACACCGACATCGCATCGATCAGCCACTGCATCTGCACGACCACCGGACCGCGGAACTCATCGGGCAGCCGGAGGAATTCCTCCTTGTCGGGGAAGTTGAACGACTCGGGATGGCGGGGGAGGCGGTCACGCAGCGCGATGAACACCAGCTGCAAGGCCACCATGATCAGCGGGAGCAGGAACCACGACCACAGCGACGTCGGTGCGCGCCGCGTGACCGCGCCGCTCACGTTGATGGACGTCGGGATGTCTGACGGCAAGGTCGGGTACACCAGCATCGCCGCGACGCTCGTTCCGAGCACGATCACCCACGCCGTCAGCCGAAGGGGTCGCACGCTTGCTCAGACCTTCGTGATGCCCGGCCGCCCGTGCTCCACACGCCACGTGCTGGCCGTGGTCACCGGCGCACCGGGACGAGAGACGAACGGCACTTCGCGATAACTCGTCGTCCAGCTCGACTCCTGCACGTCACACACCATGTAGCCGCGGCGCGCAGTGTGCCACTTCGTGTGCGGGTTCTCGGCGAGCGTCTCGGGGACCTGGCTCCACGCCTCGCTCCCATCGCCGCCGCTCGAGATCGACGTGCTCACGAACTCCGCCGCGACGGTGGGACGGTCCGGCCGATCGAACCCGGCGTGCACCTCGTGCACCCAGTTGGAATGCACGTCCCCAGTGAGCACCACCGTCTTGTTCGCGGCGCGCTCGGCGACCGCTTTCAGAATGCGGTCGCGCCCGTGCGGGTAGCCCGCCCAGCCGTCCATATACAAGCGCTGCTCCGGCCCCTTGAGATCGTCGTACGGCGAGACCGGGATCTGTTGGCCCAGCACCTGCCACCGCGACGCCGAAGCGCCGAGCCCGTCGATCAACCACTCCTCCTGCTGCATCCCGAGGATGGACCGCGACGGATTGTCCCAGTCGCCACACGGCACGACCTTGGAGCCGTCACCGCAGGCCTGATCATCGCGATACTGGCGCGTGTCGAGCATCCAGAAGCGCGCGAGTGCGCCCCAGTTGGTCGTGCGACGGATGTCGAGATCAGCCCACGAGCGTGCGCGCGGCACACGCACCGGCTGATGTTCCCACCACGCCTGATACGCGGCGGCACGGCGCAGCCGCATCTGCTCCGCCGACTCCATGCCGTTCTCACCCATCTCGTTGGCGTAGTTGTTGTCGACCTCGTGATCGTCCCAGGTCACCAACCACGGACACATGAGATGCGCCGCCTGCAGCGCCGGGTCGAGCTTGTACTGGGCGTACCGCTCGCGGTAGTGATCGAGTGAGCGGATCTCCATGGTGCGATGCATGCGCACGGCGTTCTCCCGCGTGCCGTATTCGTAGATGTAGTCGCCCAGATGCGTGACGAGATCGCAGCGCTCACGCGAGAGATGGTCGAGCGCGGTGAACAGTCCCTGCTCGTAGTTCTGGCACGACGCCACTCCCAATCGAAGCGGCGTATCCGCACCGTCGGGCGGCGTGGTGCGCACGCGACCCACGGGGCTCACCGCTTCGCCGGACTTGAACCGATAGAAGTACCAGCGATCGGCCGCGAGGCCCTCGACCTCGATGTGCACGCTGTAACCCAGCTCGGGGGCGGCGGTGTAGCGGCCACGTCGTACGATCTTGGTGAACGCTTCGTCGTCGGCGACTTCCCAATCGACGACCGTGCGCGGCCCCGGCATGCCACCATCGGGTTCGTAGGGCTTCGGCGCCAGGCGCGTCCACAACACCGCGCCCGTCGCCGTGGGGTCACCGGACGCGATTCCCAACGTGAACGGATCGTCCACCCAGCGAGGACGGGTGATGAGCCGCCAGTCACTCGGCGCGGCAGCGCAGAGGATGGCGAGGCGCGAGAGATCGGCGAGGAAGAGGCGGCGGTCCATGGTGCGCGTCGGGTGAGGGTCAGTCGGATGCTCGCCACAACCCCTATCGACCGCAAGGGTCCGGTTGTCACCGCGCGGTGACGATTCCCTACCCGCCGAACTCGCGGCGCAGTGACTCCGCGTCCCACGCGGTGTCATCTGTCGCCGCACCGGAGACACCGTCGGCGCGCATGGAGGCTTCGAGATCGGCGATCGCCTCACGAGCGAGCGACGTGTGCGCCGCGCGGTCGCGGAACACGGTCGCGAGGCGCCGCATGTTCTCGTCGTCGCGGCGACGGAAGTGCTGGGCGGCGCGCCATGCCGCATGTCCGCGCCGCCCCAGCAGACGCAGCGCATCGGCACCGAGTCGCATCGCCGAATCGACGGACTCGCGGTACACGTGCGTGACCCCGGACTCGATCAACTCGTACGCCGCCAGACGGCCGGCCGCGCGCGCGAGGATGGTGAGATGCGGGAAGTGCTTCCGGATGCTCTGCGCGAGCGCGAGGTTCGCCTCGGCGTCGCCCAAGCAGAGGATCACGAGCTTGGCCCGCTCCGCGCCGGCCGAGCGCATCACGTCCTCGCGCGCGCCGTCGCCGTAGTACACACGCAGCCCCAGTCGCCGCAGCAACTCGACGCGGTCCGAGTCGAGTTCGAGCACCGTGGTCTCCACGCCGCTCGCATTCAGCAGGCGCCCCACGCTGGAGCCGAAGTCCCCGAATCCCACGACGATCACCGCGTGTTCCTCTTCCGGCGTATCCATCTCGCGTTCCTCGCCCGGCTCGCGCACAGCGCGTGGCGCGATGACGCGCTCCCAGAACAGCAGCAACAGCGGGGTCGCTGCCATCGACAACGCCACGGCAGCGACCAAGAGTCCGGTGACACGCGTCGGCAGCACCGCGTTCTGTTCGGCGAACGAGAGCAGCACGAAGCAGAACTCGCCACCCTGCGCGAGGGCGAGCGCGAAGAGCAGACCTTGGTCGCTGCTCATCTTCGCGAAGCGTGCGAGCACCCAGAGCACCAGCGCCTTGATCGCGAGCAGTCCGAGCACGAGTCCGGCCACCAGCGTGAACTGCGCCCCGATGAGCGGGAAGTCGATGCTCGCGCCCACCGCGATGAAGAACAAGCCGAGCAACAGTCCCTTGAACGGCTCGATGTCGCTCTCGAGCTCATGCCGGAACTCGGACGTCGCGAGCACCACGCCACCGAGGAACGTGCCTAGTGCGGGCGAGAGTCCCACGAGTTGCATCAGCACCGCGATGCCGATCACCAGGAGCAGTGCAGCAGCGGTGAAGGTCTCGCGCAAGCGTGCCCGGGCGATCACTCGGAAGATCGCCGGAACCACGGAACGTCCCACGCCGACGAGCAACGCCACAGCCCCGAGCGTCACCAGCGCGCGTTGCCACCCCGGCAGATGCTCGGCCCACGCGGCCGGGTTGGAATGGTCCGCCGCCGCGTCGGCGACCACCGACGCACTTTCCGGTGCGAGCGCGAGCAACGGCAGCACCGCGAGGATGGGAATGACGGCGAGGTCCTGGAAGAGCAGCACCGCGAAGCTCTTCTGTCCCGCGTCGGTCTTCATCCAGCCCTTCTCCTGCATGGTTTGCAGCACGATCGCCGTGGACGAGAGGGCGAGGATCAACCCGATGGCCAGCGCCTGCTGCCACGGGAGTCCGAACGCCAGCGCGGCCGCACCCGTCGCGAGGGTGGTGCCGAGTACCTGCAGTCCGCCTAAGCCGAGTAGCGCGCCCCGCAACCGCCACAGCAGCGCCGGCTCGAGCTCGAGTCCGATGACGAACAACATCATCACCACCCCGAACTCCGCCGCGTGCATCACGTCCTGCCCTTCGGCGCCGACGAATCCGAGCACGGATGGACCGATCACGACACCCGCGATGAGGTAGCCGAGCACCGAGCCGAGGCCGAACCGCTTGGCGATGGGCACGGCCACAACCGCAGCCGCGAGGTACACCGTGGCGGAGAGCAGGAAGCTTTGCATCTCAGGGCGCTCCCAGCCGGCGGATGAGCGCCGCATACCCATCCGCGGCCTGCGTGATCGCCGCGGGAGTCATCGCGTGGGTGCCCGCAACGACCCATGGCTCGTTGAATGTCATCCCACAGAGGCGCGCAGTGGCTTCGACCGGCGCGAGGAACTCGCGGAAGGTCAGTCGGTTGAAGCCGTCCGGCCCGTACGCCATCTCACGTCCGCCCGCCGTCATCGCCACCTGCCGCGTCTTGCCGCGCAGCGCGTCGCCCTGGCTGCCGTAGGCCCAGCCGTGTTCGAGCACGAGGTCCATCCACTGCTTGAGCAGCGGCGGCACCGAGTACCAATAGAACGGATGCTGGAAGACGACGACCTCGTGTGCGACGAGCAGCGTCTGCTCGCGCTTCACGTCGATGTCGTGATCCGGATACGCCTCGTAGAGATCGTGCAGCGTCACGTCGGGCAACTCACGGACCGCGCGCGTGAGTTGCCGATGGACGCGCGACTTCTCGAACGACGGATGGGCGAACAGGATGAGGACGGGGCGCGGCACGCCGGAAAGTGGCCGGGCGCCCGGGGTCAGCGCCAGTGCTTACCGGATGGTTCGTTACCGGAGCGTGGTGCCGGCCGCGAAGTCGTACATGGTCACGCGTCGGAGCCGATAGTACGCCACCCAGTAGTTCCGCAGCGCGTTCAGGAACGCCTGGAGCGCGGCGTCCTTCTCGCTCTGGGCCTGGTACAGGTTGTCCATGCCGATGCGCCCGATCACGTAGCGGTTCTTCGCCACCTCGAACCGCTTGGCGCCTACCGTGTCGGCCTTGGCGGCGATGGCGAGCGAGCGACGCGACTGTGCGAGTTGCAGGGCCGCGAAGTGCGCTTCTTGTGCCGTCTGCTCGCGGGCCTGCCGCGACGTATGCTGCACGCGCTGCTCGTCGAGCCGCGCGGCCTGGATGTTCGCGCTGCGCCCGCCCCACTGCACGATCGGCATGGAGACCTGCAGGCTGAACCGCTGCGCCTGCAGGAGGTCGCGGTACACGGCGTCGACCTCGCCCGCGGTCTGGTTGAAGCCCATCGACGCCGAGAGTGTCGCCCCGGGGCCGGTGCCGAAGCGCGACTCCGCGATACGACGGTCGGCGTTCACCTCCTGCAGTTCGAGGTCGACCATCGACGCGCGATTCCGCAACGCCTGCGCAACGGCCATCGCGGTGTCGGCGCTCACCTCGGGGATCTCCGGCGTGACGATCACCTCGAGCGGTGCGCCCGTGGGCAGATTGAGCGCCAGCCGCAGCGCGGCGAGTGTGCGATCGTGCTCCAACCGCGCGCCATCCAGTGCCACCCGCGCACGCAGCAACGCGAGCTCGCTCTGCAGCAGGTCGTTCTCGCCGATCTTGCCGACCTCGAACCGGCCGTTGTTGAGCGTGTACAGTGTGTCGTTCACCGCCGCGTTGGTGATCGCGTTCTCGAGCCCGAGCTTGGCCGTGTAGTAGTCGAAGAAGGCGTTCGCCGTCTGGATGGCGACGTCCTCCATCGCCTCGCGGTACGAACGTTCGGCCGATTCGGCCTGCAGTTCCTGCGCGCGCGAGTCCCACTTGAGCGCGTTGGGCCGGAACAGGTTCTGCTGGATCCCCACCAGCATCGGCGTGCTCTGCCAGGTGCGGCTCGAGGTGGTACCCACACGGTCCAGCCGCGAGAGCTGCGAGTTCACGAACAGATCGCCGCCCAAGTACGGGATGCGCTGCGTGAGGCGCATGTTGAGCGACGACTCGTTCTGCTCCTGCGGCCGGAAATCCGTGCTGCCGTCAGGCTGCAGCACGGGGATGATGGAGCGATTGAACGTGGGTACGTTGCCGCTCAGCGAGAGCTGCGGCAGTAGCCCGGCGGAGAAGGACCGGTCGCGCTGCCGTGCGGCATCGCGCGTCGCACGCGCGGCGAGCGCGGTGAGGCCCTGCGACTGCGCCCGATCGATGGCTTGTTGCAGCGTGAAGCGCTGCGGCGGCGCGGCGCTCTGGGCCACGAGCGCGAACGGCGGGATGCCGAGCAGCAGCACGCCGGCGGCGAAGGACAGGAATCGACGCATCACTCGTACCGGAGACAGACGACGGGATCCTGTTGCGCCGCGCGCCACGCCGGCACGATCCCGAATACGAGGCCGACGGTCAGCGAGACGCCGAACGCGACCACCACGGAAAGCACGGACACCAACGTGCGGATGCCCGCGAAATGTTCGATCCCGAAACTCAACCCAGCCCCGGTGAGGATCCCAGCGACCCCACCCGCCACACTGATCATCACCGCTTCGGCGAGGAACTGCGCGAGGATGTCGCGCTGCGTGGCACCCAGGGCACGACGCACGCCGATCTCGCGGATGCGCTCGAGGATGCTGGCCAACATGATGTTCATGATCCCGATCCCGCCCACGATGAGCGAGATGCTCGCGATCGCGCCGAGCACGACGTTGAAGATCGTGCGCGTGCGCTGCTCCTGCTTGAGCAGCAGCTCCGGCACCGTGATCTCGTAGTCCACCACACCATTGTGCCGGCGCTCGAGCATGCGACGGATCACGTCCGCCGCCTGCGAGACGTGCCGCGCTTCATTGACACGCACCACGATGCGATCGAGCTGATTGGTGTTGCTGCGTTCCTGCTTGGTCTCCTCGGAGGGCTGTTCCTCCTGCGCACCGACCACGATCACGCCTTCCTGCCCCTGCGCACGCGCCGCCGCTTCGATGTCGCGCTGCGTGACCTGCGCGCGGTTCCGGAAGCGCCCGAGCATGGTCTGCAACGGCACGAACACATCCATCCCCACATCACGCAATCCGAGCCGCTCCGCGTTTTCGCCCGCCACCTGCCGATCAGCGAGCACGCCCACCACGGTGAGCCATACCTCTCCCACCTTGATCGGCCGCCCGATGGGATCCTCGGTGGTAAAGAAGCGTGTGCGCACCCCCGCCCCGATGATCGCCACCGGACTGCCCTGCGCCATCTGCTCGGCGTTGAACGGCTTGCCGGCGGCCAACGGCATGTTGAGCAGCCGGAAGTAGGTGCTGTCCACACCGACGATGCGACCCGAGCGCCGACGCCCCTCGCGCGTGATGCTGGAGTTCACCACCACCTCGGCACTCACGGCATCGAGGCCGGGCACCGTGCGCGCGATCGCGTCCGCATCGAGATACGTGAGGCCGGGCGTGAATCGCTTGGCCTGCTTCGATTGCCCCTCGTCCGCCGCGTCGCCTTCCTCCTGCTCCACGTACGGCCGGATGAGGATGTTGTTGGACCCGAGCAAACGCATCTGCTCGAGGATCTCCGACTCCGCGCCCTTGCCGATCGCGAGCATCGCGATGACCGACGCCACGCCGAACAGGATGCCAAGCGAGGTCAGCCCGGCACGCAGTCGATTGTGCGCCACGGCCTCGAGGGCCGTGCGCGTTGCGAAACCGACATGACCCGAGAATGCAGCAAAGCGCTCACGCACCGGGCGGGACCGGCCGTGACGCCTTGGAGGTATCCCCGCCCTTCGCGGGCAGTCCACGCGTCGAGCCCGGCAGACGCACCGCCTCCATCTTGGCCGCGTCGGCCGGCGGCACGAGCAGGACCTCGTCACCTTCGTCGAGTCCCTTCACGACCACGACATCGTTGTCGTTCATCGCGCCGGTCTCCACTTCCTGCTTGCTGACCCGCCCGCCGCTACGCTTGAACACGTACGGCACGTCGTCGATCGACGTCACGGCCTCGAGCGGGATGGAGACGACATCCTTGAGCACCGTGGTCTCGATCGCATTG
>JADYYN010000152.1 GCA_020853635.1 Gemmatimonadaceae bacterium | reverse complement strand
GGCGCGCGATGGCGCGCTCACGATGCTCGACCGTGCACCGCGTGTCGTCGCGGTCCCGGGGCTCGGAGTGCTCACACTCGGCCGCACTCGCAGCGATGCGCGAGTCACAGGAGACGTCTTCGTGCGCGCCGTGCAGGTCATGCAGTCGGCCGAGGCGCTCGGGCGGTTCCACCCGGTGAGTGAACGCGATCTGTTCGACGTCGAGTACTGGAGCCTCGAGCAGGCGAAGCTCAAGGGATCGATGAACACCGCAGCGCTCGCAGGGCGCGTCGCACTCGTCACTGGCGCGGCGTCAGGTATCGGCTTCGCCACCGCGGAACACTTCCTGATGCTGGGCGCACACGTCTTCCTGGTGGATCGCGACGCGGACGCATTGCGTGCAGCCATCGAGTCGCTCACGGATGGCCGCGCCGCCGCCGACGGTCAGCCCAAGCGCGCGGGGTTCGGCCTTCGCGTCGCCGGGAGCGTGTGTGATGTCACCGACCGCGCCGCCGTCGAGCGCGTGGTCGCGGAGGCAGTGCACACGTTCGGTGGCCTCGACGTGCTTGTGTCCAACGCCGGCTCGGCCCCCCAAGGGAAGTTGCACACCGCCGAAGGTGCCGAGGCGCTCGAACGGTCGCTCGCGCTCAACCTGCTGGGGCACCAACACGCGGCAGCGACGATCTCGCAGGTGCTGCTGGCACAGGGCGTGGGCGGCGTGTTGTTGTTCAACGCCTCCAAGAGCGCATTCAACCAGGGACCGGATTTCGGTCCCTATGCCGTACCGAAGGCGGCTCTAGTCGCGCTCATGAAGCAATACGCTGTCGACCTCGGCGCGAAGCAGATTCGTGCCAATGCGGTCAACGCGGACCGCGTGCGCACTGCGTTGTTCGGCGGCGGTGTGCTCGAAGCGCGCGCACGCGCACGGGGACTCACCCCCGACGAGTACTTCACGCAGAACCTTCTCGGTCGCGAGACCACGGCGCAGGATGTCGCCGCAGCATTCGCGTACTTGGCGCTCGCCGAGGCGACGACGGGCTGTGTGGTGCCGGTGGACGGCGGGAACGCGGCGGCGTTCCCGCGCTGAGCGCCACCTGCTGCGCGCGACGGAATAGCGTCGTTAAGCGCGCCCCGTCCGCAACGACTGCGCGAACTCCTCAGGCAACCCTGCCGCCGCCACGGCGGCACACGCCGCGTCGATGTCGTAGTCCACACGCACCTGCTCCGCGCGCGGCGCACCGTCGCCGAGCGTGAGTAGCGTCCAGCCAGCGCGCGGATCCCCGTCCTTCGGGCGCCCCACCGAGCCGGTGTTCACGAAGAGCACATCATCCACCAGTCGGTGCCACGGCTTGTGCGTGTGCCCGAACGCGATCACGTCGCCCGCGCTGGCACCGGCCTGCTGCGCCATCTTGCGGAGGAACTCGTCACTGCGGTCCTCTGTCACATACACGAGGTTGCTCGTCGGCGTCGCATGCAACAGGATCACCGTCGGGCCCGCGACGTGGCCGCCAAGCGGCCGGACGTCGAGGCGGAACGGCAGCGCGGCGAGTGTCGCACGGGTCTCCGCCGTCACCGCGTCGAGCGTCCAAGCGAAACTCTGGTGTGCGAGTTCTTCCTGCCGCGGGTTCTCGGAGCGACAGCCGCAGTGCTTGTAGTGCATCGCGACGGTGGAATCGTAGTTCCCCGCGACGCCCGCGATCCCCGCGGAGCGCAAGCGCGCGGTGACTTCGTTGGGGAACGCGTGGTAGCCGACGAGATCGCCGAGATGGTACGTGCCGGCCAGCCCGGGCCGCGCGGCGATGTCGGCGAGCACGGCGTCGAGGGCGTGCAGGTTCGCGTGCACGTCGGAGAGGAGCGCGAGTTGGGTCGTCATGGCACTCGGGAGTGGGCTCGTCGCGGGATGCGTGTGCGACTCATTCACAGGGCGTCGCGCCACGCTTGGCCGCGCGTGTGGCGGCACGGTCACGTTCACGACGCAGCTGCGCGTCGGCAGCGTGGACCCCGTCGAGGATGGCGTCGAGCTGACGCTGTGCGTGCGACGGCAGCGACATCAGGCGGTAGTACGCGAACTTGCCCTTGCGTGCCACATCGACGAGTCCGGCCGCGCGTAATCGTGCGAGATGCCGCGACACGAACGGCTGCGACTGCGCCGTGAGATCGACGAGATCACACACGCAGAGTTCGCCCGCCGTGAGGAGATTGAGCAGGCGCAGCCGCGCCGGATCGCCGCAGGCTTCGTGCATGGCGGCGATGCGACCGAGCGCGGTCTTGGTGGCTGGCGAAAGGGTCGGTGCGGTCATATCATATACGGCATCTCATATACGATATGCGTTTCGTCGCACATCGGCAAGCCGCCCCAGCCATACGCCTCGTGCACCAGCCCCCCGTCCTCGCCCGCCTCAGCACGCTCGACCGCTTCCTCCCGGTCTGGATCTTCGCCGCCATGGCATTGGGCCTCGCCCTCGGGCGCGTGTGGCCGGGACTCGGCGCCGCACTCGACGCCGTGCAGCTCGCGGGCGTGTCCGTGCCCATCGGCATCGGACTCCTGTGGATGATGTATCCCGTGCTCGCCAAGGTGAAATACGAGACCATCGGCAAGTACGCCGCCGACACCAAACTCCTCGGCACCTCACTGCTGCTCAACTGGGTGATCGGCCCGCTGGTGATGTTCGCCCTCGCCTGGATCTTCCTCGCCGACCTGCCCGAGTATCGTAACGGCCTCATCCTCATCGGGCTCGCACGCTGCATCGCGATGGTGCTCATCTGGAACACGCTGGCCTGCGGCTCCAACGAGATCGCCGCCGTGCTCGTCGCGCTCAACTCGGTGTTCCAGATCCTCACCTACTCGGCCCTCGGGTATCTCTTCCTCGTCACCGTGCCCGGCTGGATGGGCGCCGAGACGGCCGTGCTCGACATCTCGATGCTCGACATCGCGAAGAGTGTGGCGATCTTCCTCGGGGTGCCGTTGTTCGCCGGCTGGTTCACGCGGCGCACGCTGGTGGCGCGACGCGGGAACGATTGGTACGAGCGCGTGTTCCTCCCGCGCATCGGCCCGACGGCACTGCTCGGCCTGTTGTACACCATCGTGCTGATGTTCGCGATGCAGGGGAACCGCATCATCGAGGCGCCGTGGGACGTCGCCCGCGTGGCGCTGCCGATGACGGTGTACTTCTTCGTGATGTTCGGTCTCGCGTTCGCGGTGTCCAAGCGGCTCGGCTTCGATTACGCGACGACCGCCTCACTGAGCTTCACCGCAGCGGGCAACAACTTCGAGCTCGCCATCGCCGTCGCGATCGGCACCTTCGGCATCGCGTCCGGCGAGGCGCTGGCGGCGGTCATCGGCCCGCTCATCGAGGTGCCGGTGTTGGTCGCGCTGGTGTACGTGTCGCTCTGGGCCCAGCGCCGGTACTTCCCCGCACGCGCCTGAGTCGCTTCCGACCCGTGAACCGCGCAGTACCCTGAAACGGCCCCCGACCGGCGAGTCCGCCCGTCGGGGAAACCCTCTATATTTCAGGGCATGTCTCGCGACCCCATCTACCTCGACCACGCCGCGACGACCCCGGTCCGCTCCGAGGTCTTCGACGCCATGGCGCCGTTCTTCGGACCGCGCTTCGGCAACCCGTCCTCCACGCATCGGTGGGGGCGTGAGGCCCGCGCGGCCCTCGACGAAGCCCGTGAGCGCGTCGCGCAGTGTCTCGGCGCCGCACCGGACGAAGTCTGCTTCACCAGCGGTGGCACCGAAGGTGACAACCTCGCGGTCCTCGGCGGCTGGCGCATCCTGAAGGCGCAGGGCAAGAGGGCCGTTGTCACGTCGCCCATCGAGCACAAGGCCGTGTTGCAGGCCGTCCATCAGGCCGCGAAGGAAGGGGCCGAGGAACGCCTGCTGAAGGTCGATGCGTCGGGTGCGGTCTCGCTCGATGATGCACGCACCAAGCTCACCGCCGGCGACCTCGCGCTCTGTAGCGTGATGTGGATCAACAACGAGACCGGCGTCATCCAGCCGATCGCTGAACTCGCTGAGCTCACCAAGGCCGCGGGTGGCGTGTTCCACACCGATGCCGTGCAGGCCTTCGGCAAGGTCGAGGTGGACGCCCGCAAGATCCCGTTCGACTTCGTCGCCGTGAGCGGCCACAAGATCGGCGCGCCCAAGGGCATCGGGGCCTTCTTCATCCGTCGTGGCACAGCGCTGGAGCCGTTGTTCTTCGGCGGCTCGCAGGACCGCGGTCGTCGCCCGGGCACGGAGAACGTCGCGTCGGCGGTGGGCTTGGCCTGCGCGATGGAACTCGCGGTCGCTGAGCGTGAAGCGCACTGGCGCGAACTCGAGACGCTGCGCAACGAGTTGCAGGCCGCTATCGTCGCGAAGATCCCCGATGCGCTGATCCACGGACGCGACGCCAAGCGTGCGCCGCACATCCTCAACGTGTCGGTGCCGGGCACGGACTCGGAGTCGCTGCTCATGGCGCTCGACCTGCAGGGCATCGCCGCGTCGAGCGGTTCGGCGTGTCAGAGCGGGAGTGTCACGCCCTCGCACGTGCTCGCCGCGATGGGCGTCCGCGCCGACCTCGCCAACGCTGCCATCCGCATGAGCCTCGGCTCCCTCACCACGCCGGCCGATGTCGCGCGCGTGGCCGAGGTGTTCCCCACCCTCGTCGCGAAGGCACGAGGGATGGCCAGCGTCGGCTGAGTCGCGCCGTGAAGAAGACCCGCGTGCTCGTGGCCATGTCCGGCGGCGTCGACTCCAGTGTCGCTGCCGCGCTGCTCGTGCGTGAAGGCTACGATGTGGTCGGTGTGACCATGAAGCTCTTTCACGATGGCGGCGAGACGCCCGATCGTCCGTGTTGCTCGCTCGACAGCGTGAACGATGCGCGGCGCGTGGCCGAAGGGCTCGGCATTCCGCACTATGTGCTCAACCTGCAGGACGCGTTCGGGCGCGATGTGCTGCAGGAGTTCGTCGCTGAGTACGCCGCTGGCCGGACGCCGATTCCCTGTGTGCGTTGCAACACGTTCACCAAGTTCCGCGATCTGCTGCACAAGGCCGATCAGATCGACGCGCCGTTCATCGCGACCGGGCACTATGCCCGTGTCGCCGACGGGCGTCTGATGCGCGGGCTCGATGACCAGAAGGACCAGACGTATTTCCTCTGGGGCATCGAGCGCGCGGTGCTCGAGCGGATGATCCTGCCGGTGGGTGGCATGACCAAGGCGGAGACCCGCGCGATCGCGCGTGAGCTCGGCCTGTTGACGGCAGAGAAGGCAGAGAGCCAGGAGATCTGCTTCGTACCGGACGGCGACTACGTGAAGGTGCTCGAGCGCGAGTTGCCCGCGGATGCGCCGGCGCTCACGCCGGGGCCGATCGTCACGCTCGACGGCGCCGTGGTGGGCACGCACGACGGCTTCGCGCGCTACACCGTGGGCCAGCGTCGCGGCTTGCCTGGTGGCTCGAACGAGCCGCTGTTCGTCGTCGCGCTGCGGCCGGAGGATCGGGCGGTGGTCGTCGGGCCGCGCGAGGCCTTGCTCGGTCGCGGACTCATCGCGCGCGGGGTGAACTGGCTCGTTTCCGTGCCGCCGGCGCTCGGCGCGGCGGTGCAGGTGCGTATTCGGCACCGCGCGACGCCGGTGCCCGGAACGATCCTGCGCATCGATGGCACGGAGGTCGAGGTCGTGCTCGACACGCCGGTACAGGCGATCACGCCGGGGCAGTCGGTGGTCTTCTACGACGGCGACATGGTGCTGGGCGGCGGCGTGATCGAGCGCGGCAAGCGCGCGTTGCCCGTGCGGGCGGCCTGAGTCCCACGCCTCGCACGATCGCCGAATACCCAGCGGTCGCGTCCGCCGCGCCGTAAGTTACCGAGTCCAAGCAGGCCTAGGCCGCGCCCGTTCCCCCCTTTCCGCGACTGATGACCGCTCACGTTGCTTCCGCTCCCGCCCCCAAGAAGGGCTTCCTGTCGCCGACCCAGCAGATCGTGGTCGCGATGATCGTCGGCATCCTCGTCGGCTATCTCTTTCCCGCGTCGGAGTACCCGCAGGCAATCGCCGCCTTCAAGGTCGGCTCCTCGGTGTTCCTGCGTCTCATCAAGACGCTGATCGTGCCCCTGCTGTTCAGCACGCTGGTGGTGGGCATCGCCGGCCACGGCGACGACATGAAGAAGGTCGGACGGCTCGCGTTCCGCTCCATCATCTATTTCGAGATCGTCACCACACTCGCGCTCGCGGTCGGACTCATCGCGGTGAACCTCGTGCGGCCCGGCGACGGGATCACGCTCAGTGACGCGTCCGCGCAGACCGGGACGGAGTACGCGGCCACCAAGGTCACGTTCGCGAGTGTGATGGAGCATATGGTGCCGCAGAGCTTCTTCGAAGCGGCGTCGAAGAACGAAGTGCTGCAGATCGTGGTCTTCACCATCCTGTTCGCGGTCGGCTTGTCGCGCGTGGAAGGGAAACCCAAGCAGATCATGCTCGATTGGTGCGATGCGCTGGCGCAGGTGATGTTCAAGTTCACCGGCTTGGTGATGGCCTTCGCGCCGATCGGCATCGGCTGCGCGATCGCGGTCACCGTGGGCTCGAGCGGACTCGCGGTGCTCAAGTCGCTCGCCATCCTCGTGCTCACGCTCTACGGCGCGCTCATCGTGTTCGCACTCGCGGTCCTCCTTCCCACGGCGTTGATCGCCCGCGTGCCGGTGAAGCGCTTCTGGAGCTACGTGAAGGAGCCGTGGCTCATCGCGTTCTCCACCGCGAGCTCCGAGGCCGCGCTCCCCAAAGCGATGGAGAACCTCGAGAAGTTCGGCATCCCGCGGCGCATCATCGCGTTCGTGCTGCCCACGGGCTACTCGTTCAATCTCGACGGCTCCACGCTGTACCTCGCCGTCGCCGCGGTGTTCGCCGCCCAGGCGGGCGGCATCGAGCTGAGCATCGGCAAGCAGCTGGTGATCATGCTCACGCTCATGCTCACGTCCAAGGGCGTGGCCGGCGTACCGCGCGCGTCGCTGGTCATCCTCTCGGGTGCGCTCGCGATGTTCGACCTGCCGCTCGAGGCGATCGCCCTCATCCTCGGCGTCGACGCGATCATGGACATGGCGCGCACGAGCATCAACCTGCTCGGCAACTGCCTCGCGACCGCGGTGATGGCACGCTGGGAAGGCGAGTTCCCGGATGATCAGACGGCGATGTTGAGCTGATCGCAGTCTCGTGGCGCGCGCCGGTGCGCGCCACGGGCTACGGGGTGATGCGGTAGACGCGGATCATCGGCACTTCGTCTTCGTCGAGCTCGATGCTGACCATGCGGCCGTCGGGGAAGAAGGCCGCGGGTCGCGCCGAGCCGAGATTCACCGTCCCGAGGTAGCCGCTCCGCAGGTCATAGACGTCCGCCTTGCCCGGCTCGTCCCCGACGGTGAAGTGCGTGGCCCACACGCGGCCCTTGTGGTCGAGCGTGAGTGCGCTGTACGCGGGGATCACGTCGGCGATCTCGGCGACGGCGAGGATCATGTCTGCCGGGACCGTGCACGGGGGCATGCCGATCAGCTGGAGGATGGGCCCGTTCCCGACCTGCGTCCGTGCCAGTGCCGGCGTGCTTCGGCGTTGCAGCTTCGCACGTGAGAGTCGATGAGTCATCGAGTCGCCTGCGAACACATCCACTGCATAAGCGCCCGTGGAGACCACGACCGTCGTACCCGTAGCATCCCACGTGGGGGCGCTCTCGAAGATCGGTGCGACCGGGTAGTCAGTCACACGACACACCCGCGGCGTCGACTTCGTCGGCGAGACCTTCAGTGCCGCAAGGCGCACGCGCTGCTCTCCTCGACGGATCCCGACGAACGCTGAGTCGCGCGTCGTGTACCGTCCGACCCGTGAGCCATCCGTGAGGAACCGGAACGCGAAGACGTTCCCCTTGGCGGCGCGTGGCGACTCATCGATGAGGTCGCCGGCGGCATTGAAGCGCAGAAGTCGCTCGCGGCCATAGTCATCCGCATACAGGGACCGATCGGGGGCTATCGCGATCGCTCCGGGCATCAGGAACTCGCCAGGCCCTTCGCCCTTCCGTCCGATGCTGCCGCGTCGCTTCCCGTCCGCACCGTACACGGCGACCCGCCACTCGGCGCGGTCGTTGACGAACAGCCGGTCCCCGTCGACGGCGAGATCCTTGGCCCACAACTGTGTGAGCACGAGATCATCATCCTCCGCCCCACCGACGCTCCACTCCCGCGTCAGCGTCCACTTGAGCGGCACATCCGTCGCGGGGCCTTCGATCACACGCTGCGCGCCCGCCGCGCCGGTCCATCCGAATAGTCCTGCCAGTAGGATCGTCGCCGTTCGTCTCGTCAGAGCCATAGTCCGATGGAGTAGATGATCAAACCAGCCAATCCGCCCACAAGCGTGCCGTTGAGCCGGATGTACTGAAGATCCCTACCCACCGCGAGTTCGATTCGTTCCGCTGCCAGGTTCGGGTCCCACCCCGCCACCGTGTGTTCGATCAATGCAGCCACCTCGGCGCCGTGCTCTTCCACCAACTTCGCCGCGGTCTCCGTGATGCGCGCATCAAGCTCGCGACGTGCCGACTCGTTCTCGACTAAGTGACGGCCGATCGACTCGAGCACCCGCGCGATGGTACTGCTGGCACCCGTCTCGGGCGCGGACCCGTCCGTCGGCACTATCGCCGTGCCGGCGTCGGGCGCCATCGCGGACTCACGGAACCGATCGAGCGCCGCACGCAACGACAACTCGAGCTTCGCACGCGCCGGATGATTGGGATCGCTCGAGACATCGGCCAAGAACCGCTCCAGCCCCGCCATCACACGCCTGTGGATGGCTTCGTGCACCATGCCCGGCACCCAGCGCGGCATGCCGGCCTTGATCTGCTCACGCAGCGTCCACGCGATCGCGTCCTCGCTGCTCTCCACCGCGCGCGCCATCAACTTCACGCCTTCATCCACCAGGCCGCCCTGCCAGCCCTGCGCCGGCAGCGCGTCCACGGTGCGCACCACACCCTGCGTCAATTGCCCCGCGATCCGCCGCGCGTTCTCCGGCGCCGAGAGCCACACGCCGATCCGCATCGGGAGGTCCAGCGCACGCAACCGCTGCGAGATCACGTCGCTCGTGAGGAAGTGATTCTGCACGAACGTGCCCAGCACGCGGGCGATACGATCCTTCTGTCGCTTCACGATCGCCGTGTGCGGGATCGGCAGGCCCAACGGCTGCCGGAACAACGCCGTGACCGCGAACCAGTCGGCGAGGCCGCCCACGAGTGAGGCTTCGGCGGTCGCGCGCACATAGCCGACCCACGGTGCGTACTCCTCATAGATCTTCGCGATCACATACACGACCGCCGCGACCACGAGCAATCCCGTCGCACGACGACGGATGCGCGCGATGTCGGCGCGCCGTGCGTCGTCCGTGGGCTTGGGGCCGAGTGTCGAGCGCGGGGGCTCGGCCGGCGTCGCGGTCGTGTCCGTCTGCGGCTCACTCATGCCAGTCACGCTCCACACGGCGTGACGCCGCGAAGAAGAGTCCTGCGGCGACGAGATAGAACACCAGGCCTGCGAGGATCGCATACCGCAGCGACTCCTGACCGAGCCGCCCGGCGAGCGCATCGGAGAGCGCGCCGAAGAACAGCGCGCCACCGCCGATGCCCAGCAGGTTCAGCACGAGCAGGTACACCGCCGACGCCGTCGCGCGCGACGCCGCGGGCACCAAGCCTTGCACCGCGGCCGTCACGGGACCGTACCACATCAATCCGAGCGCGTTGGGCACGAGGAAGAGAACGAAGGTCAACGGCAACGACGACGTGAGGAGTCCCGCGGCGTAACAGGGCACTGCCAACGTGAGCGCGGCCGCCGGCACCAACGCGTACGCGCGCCGCGACTGCGTCGCGCGGTGATCGGCGAGCCATCCCCCGCCCCACAATCCGACGAGCCCACCGACGAGCACGATCGATCCGTACAACCAAGACGTCGTGATGAGGTCGAGTCCATAGCTGCGCGCGAAGAACGACGGGAGCCAGAACAACAATCCGTAGCCCACGAGCGAGGTGGACGCCGCCCCGAGACTCAGCAACCAGAAGCTCCCATTCCCGCGGAGCGCGCGCCAGACCTCACCGATACCGGGCGGCTCCTGCTCCGCATCCGCGATCGGGACGCTCGACGCAGCACGCGGTCTCGCCGTGGGACGCGGGTCACGCACCATGCGACGGAACAACGGCGCGAACACGAGCCCAGCCGCCCCCAGCACCACGAACGTCACGCGCCAATCGAACCGCGTCGCGATGTACCCGCCGAGGAAGATCCCCAGTGCCGAGCCGATCGGACTCCCGAACGCGAACACGGAGAGCGCACGCGCCCGCTGCGCGGGCGGCACCGCATCGGCGACCAACGCGAACGACGGCGCTACACCACCAGCCTCGCCGACGCCCACGCCCACGCGTGCGAGGAACAATCCCCAGAATCCGCTTGCCGTCGCGCACAACGCCGTGAACGCACTCCACACCGCGATCGACATCGCGATCACGCCCGCGCGGCTCGTGCGGTCAGCCACCATCGCGAGCGGGATCCCGAGCACGCTGTAGAAGAGTGCAAACGCCACGCCGCCCATAAGCCCGAGCTCGGTGTCGCTGAGTCCGAGCTCCTGCTTGATCGGCGCCGCGAGGATCCCGATGACCTGACGATCGACGAAGTTGAGCGTGTACGCGATCACCAGCATCGCAAGCATCACGCCGTGGCGCGCCACCGACGGTGGCGCCGCTCCCACCGCTCCCGACGTGACCCGCGTCATCGCGGCTCAGTACGTAAGGTTGCTCGCCGCAGCGAACTGCTTCATCAGTCGCTCCTGCCCCGCGGTCAGCGCCTCCGGCACCACCACCGCGATCTCCACGATGAGGTCACCCGTCTTTCCGCCGTGCGTGATGCCCTGCCCACGCACGCGGAAGCGCTTCCCGCTCGGCGTACCGCGCGGGAGCGTGATGGTGACTCTCTTCTCGTCGATGGTCATCACCGAGATCTTCGAGCCGAGCGTGGCCTGCGCGATGTTCACGGGCGCGTGCACGATCAGATCGAGACCGTCGCGTTCGTAGTCAGGATCGTCCTTCACCTGGAACGTGATGAGGATGTCACCGTTGGGGCCGCCGCGCACGCCGCGACCGCCCTGGCCCTTGAGGCGGATCTTCGACCCGCTCTCGGTGCCCTGCGGCACCGTGATGAGCACCTTCTTGTGCGACCGCGACGCGCCCGCGCCGCCGCACGCCGCGCACTTCTCCGACGGAACGGTGCCTTTGCCCAAACACATCGGGCAGGGCCGGTTCACCGCGAAGCCGCCCTGGCCGAACGAAATCGTGCCTCGCCCGGAGCACTCCGAGCACACCTGGATCTTGGCGCCCTTTGCCGCGCCGCTGCCGCCGCAGGTGCCGCACTCCTCGTTCACCTCGAGTTCGATCGGCACCTTGCCGCCGGTGGCTGCGACACGGAACGGAACTTCGAGCGTGGTCTCGACGCTCTGCCCCTGCTCGGGGCCCGCCGGGCGCGCGGAGCGCCCACCGCCGAACATCGAACTGAAGAGATCGCCGAGCCCGCCGAGGCCGCCTACGTCGAAATCCTCAGGGCGCGCACCACCGGCGCTGGGCCCGCTTCCGGTCGTTCCGGTAGACCGCGATGCACCGGGCCGCGCGCCTGACGAACTCGCGCTCGACCGACCACGCGTGAACGGATCGAACGCGCCCAATCGACGCATCTCGTCGTACTGCTTCCGCTTCGCCGCGTCGGACAGGACGTTGTTCGCCTCCGAGATCTCCTTGAAGCGTTCCGCGGCCTTCGCGTCCCCCTTGTTGGTGTCGGGGTGATACTGCTTCGCGAGGCGACGGTACTGCTTCTTGATCTCGTCGGCGGTGGCCGAGGCGCTCACGCCGAGGACGGCGTAGAAATCCTTCTGGGCCATGGCGACTTACGCGGAGTACGTGGGCGTGCTCAGCCGTTCCACTGCGTCACGACGACGCGAGCGGGACGGAGGAGCGTGCCGTTGTGTACATAGCCGACCTGATAGACCTGCGCGACCATGTGGTCCTCATCCTTCGACGCGGCCGGCGTGGTCGTGATCGCCTCGTGCAGCGCCGGATTGAACGGATGCCCCTTGGGATCGATCACCTCGAGCCCGTGGCCGTTCAGCGACTTGAGCATCTTCTTCTCGACCATCGCCACACCCTCGACCATGGTGCGCGAGTCGGTTGATGCGGGATCGACATGCGCGAAGCGCGCGAGATCATCGAGCATCTCGAGGATGCCGCGCAGCAGGTTCTGCATGCCCTTGTGCTCGGCCTCCTGCCGTTCCTTCACCGAGCGGCGCCGGAAGTTGTCGAACTCGGCGTAGAGGCGGAGGTACTTCTCCTTCTGCTCCGCGACCTCGCGCTCGAGCGCGTTGGCGACCATCCCGATCTCCTGATCGATGGTCGGGTTCTCGTCGGTCGCGCGCGGGCTCCGCGGCGGCCCGTCGCCGCCCTCGTGGGCGGACCGGACAGCGGCAGGGTCGATGGCGGCGTTCTCGAAGGAGGACGTCGTCGTGGGGTCGGGATTCACGTTCGGGTCGGTCATGGGGGAAAGTTCGCCGTTTTACCGCTCATAGGGCAACGTCCGTGCCGCGTCCGATGCGCCGGAAGGGCAGGTCGGACAGGGGGTTAGGCCCACTACGGCAGGGTGGAACGGGACGTTTCGGCGGACTAGCGGTCGAGTGCGCGCGCGAAGAGGCCGTCGAGGTCGATCTCGACGGCATCCCTCGTCCCCGTGTGGCCCGACCCACTGGCGGGCACCCACGTCAGGCGGCCCCGGCAACGCTCTGCGCGAGGCGCTTCGGGTGTCCAGCGCTCGACGCTGCGCGTGTCTGCGTCGACGATCCAATACTCCGCCGCCCCGATGCGCTGGAAGTACTCGCGCTTGCGGCCACGATCGACCCGTGCCGTGCTCGGCGAGAGCACTTCGACCGCAAGCAGCAGCGCGCCGATGTCCGGCCACTCGCGCACCTGCGTACGCCCCGGCGTCGGCACGCAGATGAAGAGATCGGGCTGGACGAGATCACCCGGCGTGAGCTCGACGTCGGCGGGGGACATGAACAGCGTCGCCGGACGCATCTCCCGCACGATGGGCGCCAGCGCCAGGAGGAGCTCCTGCAACACAAGTTGGTGCACCGGTCGCGGCGACGGCGTCACGAGCAACTCCCCACCGATGCACTCGTACCGATTCCCATCGTCCGGCAGCGCGCGCACGCGCTCGGCAGTCCAGTACGACTCGCGGAATGCAGGCATGACCATACGGTACGCTCGGCGGGCAGAAAAAGTAAAGAGGGCACGCCCCGAGCCTACATACTCGCTAGCGCACGACCATCATCCTTCCAACGCAACCCGTACCAGACTCAACGCCGCCTGCGTCGCGCGCTGGCGCACCTCATGCCGATCGCCGACACTCGACGTGCGGAACGAACGTGTCACTCCGCGCACATCGACCGCGACGCAGTACGTCCCCACCGGCTTCTCCGGCGTGCCGCCGCCCGGACCCGCCACCCCGGTGATGCTCACACCGACGTCCACACCGAGGCGCTCGCGCACACCGGTCGCCATCTCGCGCGCGGTCTCCTCGCTCACGGCACCGTGCGCCACCAAGGTCTCCTGTCGCACGCCGAGCTGCGCCACCTTCACTTCGTTGTCGTACGCGATCACACCGCCGTGTACGACCTCGCTCGAGCCCGCGATCGCAGTGAGACGCATGCCGAGCATCCCACCGGTGCAGCTCTCGGCGACTGCGATCCGCATGCGGTGCGCACGCAGTGCGTGGAGCACGAGCACGGCCATGTCCGCCTCGTCTTCGCCATAGACGTGTTTGCCCACCTTGCCGCGCAGCGCGTCGGCGGCGCGTGTGAGTCGTGCGTCGGCCTCCACACTCGGCACATCACGCACGGTGAGACGGAGATCGACCCCTTCCCACCCCGGCAAGTACGCCAGCGAGACACCAGCCGGATCTTTCGCGAGCTCACCGAGCTTGTCGGCCAGCGCCGACTCGGCGATGCCGGTCGTGCGCAGCGTGCGCGAGCGCACCACCGTTCCGCCGGCGCCCATCGCCACGAGCCGCGGGAGCAACTCGTCCTTGGTCATGCCGCGGAACTCGCGCGGCACACCGGGCAGCATCGCCACCCAGCGGCCAGCGTCGTCCTCGAGCCAGATGCCCGGTGCGGAGCCGTGCCGGTTCACGAGGATCGTCGCATCCTCGGGGATCATCGCCTGCATTTTGTTCGCTTCAGGCAGCTCACCGGGCCAACCGCGTGCTTTCCAGCGCGCACGGAGCGACTCGACGATCGACTCATCGAGGCGCATGCCGCGGTTAAACAACGCCGCGATGCTGGGCTTGGTGAGATCATCGGCGGTGGGGCCAAGGCCTCCGCTGGTGATCACCGCACCGGTGCGCACGAGCGCCTCTTTCACTGCCGAAGCGATCTCATCGGCGCCGTCGCCGACGGTCGCGCGACGCACCACGCGGATACCGAGGGCTGCTGCTTCACGTGCGAAGAACGCCGCATTGGTGTCGATGGTGTAGCCGAGCAGCAGCTCGTCACCGATCGATACGAGTTCGACTTCCATGTCAGGGTCCGTCTGAGAGGAGAGCGCCGCCGATCGGACGGCGCGCTAACGCGCGGCGGCGCGCGTGAACACGCTGCCGTGCCGCACGAGATAGTCCACGAGGGAGATCAGCGTGAGAAGGAACGCCACGTACATCGCGATGAGACCGATGCCGCCGAGCACCTGACCCCAGAACATCGCGATGGGGCCGTGCCAGCCCTGCTGATCGTAGAGCAGCTTGAGCGCGAACCACAGATACGACGCACCCATCCACGTATACTGAAACCCGGCCTTCCACTTGCCGAGCTTCTGTGCCGCGATCACCACGCCCCGTCCCTGCGCGAAGCCGCGGAACCAGGTCATGAACGCTTCGCGCCCGACGATGAGCACAAGCACCCACCACGGGAACCACACGGCCTCGATGCCCCACGTGATGAACGGGTAGGCAGACCGCTCCTCGAGCATCGGGAGCAACGTGAGCAGTGGGTCGGTCGGCGCCGCCTGCAGCATGAACATCGGCACGAAGGTGCCGAGGAGCAGGAGCTTGTCGGCGAGCGGATCGAGCACCTTGCCGAGGTCGGTGATCAGGCCGCGACTGCGCGCGATCTTCCCGTCCCAGTGGTCGGAGATCGCGGTGACGAGGTAGAGCACGAACGCGAACATCCGCACCGACACGGACGGCACGAACGGCAGTGCCGCGAGGAACGGCGACGCGACGATGCGCGCGGCCGATATCGTGTTGGGGAGGTTCACGCGACCACCGCGACGCCGGCCGTCAGGCCAGCGTCTTGAGCACCAGCTTGCTCACAGCCTTCAGCGTATCGAACACGCCGTCGCCGGTGACCGCCACCGCTTCGAAGTACGTCGCGCGCTCCACCCACTCGCCGGTGGGCAACTGCTCGACGATGTTCTCGCCCGGATGGAACTGGTCGCCGATCACCTTCATGCGCGCCGGATCGGTGACTTCCCAGCCCGGATTGAGCGTGGTCTGCAGTTCTTCGAGCGGCGCGGCGTTGGGCAGGTCGCGCTTGTTGTACTGGATCACGAACGGCATCTTCGTGAG
>JADYYN010000151.1 GCA_020853635.1 Gemmatimonadaceae bacterium | reverse complement strand
CAGGTTGTGTGCAGGCTCTTGACGGGAGGCTTACGCTGGCGGAACGCGTGGTGAGAACTGGGAGACAGCCGTCTTGTACACGGCGAGTCCCCCAGTCTCAGGTCGAACATCCGCCCGACCCTGAACTTGACCAAGGGACGAACGAATGAGGTCTAGCAGACCTTCCATTCTCTGTTCGAGTAGTCCCCGCGTCAAGTCCCGTAACTACCGGCGGTTAGCCCACTAGGAGGTGCAGATGTTCTGTACCGCCAAGGGGTGTGCCTGTGGTCAGCCGATCGTCATCCGGATGATTGGCGGCAGGCGCACGCCCATCCACGTGTAGCCGACAACCAAGTCGCCGGACCTGTCCCGGCGGCGCCTACTTACGGGGCAACTCCATGTTCACGACAACGGTCCGTTGTGAGCCAGGCAGCGGGCGACCAATGCCAGCGAGTCACGAAGATCCGCGACACCCTTACAGCGGAGACATGAACGGGACACCGATCAAGCGCTAGGCCAGCATCACAGTTCCGTTGGCGTGGGATTCGGTCGGCGAGCGACTATGAGTCGTCGTCGAGCTCGACTCCGACACTCGCGCCGAGAGTGCGGGCGACACGCACAATAGGGGATAGGGGTCCCCACAAGCGCTTTGGACGGCTCGACAAGCCGCCGGAAGGCGCGAGTGACCGACGCGACTCATCGGAGCCGCCGACGGAATCCCATGCCAACGGAACTACCTTAGCAGGCCTGACCCGTTTGTGTGGACAGATCGCCCTACGCCGGCTGGAGCTTCGCGTACTTCGCGCGCAGCGTCTTCGTGCCTACGGTCGTGAATTTCACGACCACCTTCACGTCGTCGTCGAGCTCTTCGACGGATTGCACCGTGCCCACGCCGAACATCGCGTGGCGCACGCGGCTCCCAGGCCGCAGACCGCCGCGGCCCGACTGATCTTCGTCCTCCGGCTGCACCTCACGCGGTGGCCGCTGCGGCGCGCGGCTGTACGGCGTGGCCGCGTAGCCCCAGCTCCGGGCCGGCGCCCGCATGCTGCTCTGGGCCCGCGATTCCTCGTGGCGTTGCAGCTCGGGAGGAATCTCGTCGAGGAAACGTGAGGGCTCCGTGTCCTTGTACTCGCCGAAGATGCGGCGGCGCATCGCGCTCGTGAGATACAGCTCGCGTCTGGCGCGGGTGATGCCCACGTAGCAGAGTCGCCGCTCCTCCTCCAGCTCCGACTCGTCGTCCTTCGCGCGCGAGTGCGGGAAGAGTCCTTCCTCCATCCCGGCGATGACCACGACCGGGAACTCGAGGCCCTTGGCCGAGTGCATCGTCATGAGCAGCGCCCGTGCGGTCTGACTGCCCTCCGGCTTGTCGACGTCCGAGAGCAGCGCCAGGCGATCGACGAACGAGGCCAGCGACGGATCGGCGTCGCCCGCTTCGAACTGGCGCGCGACCGACACGAGTTCCATGAGGTTCTCGATGCGGCCATCGGCCTCTTCGCTTTTCTCCTCGCGCAGATCGCGCAGATAGCCCGATCGATCGAGCAGCAGGCCGAGCACCGTGGAGACGGGGTCCTTTTCGGCCGCGGCCGTGATGCCGAGCATCATGTCGCGGAACGCGGCCAGTGGTGCCGCCTGCCGCGACGGCACGCCACCGCGCGTGACCGCGGCATCGAGCTTGGCCCAGAGCGAGTTCGACGCCTCGATCATGTCGAGGCCGGCGAGCAGTGGCGGCGCGTCCACGTCGGGCGCCTGCGTGTCGACGCGCTCGAGCGCGTCCATCACGCCCTTGCCGATGCCACGTGGCGGCACGTTGATGACCCGTCGCAGCGCTACGTCGTCGTGCGGATTGAGCACGAGCTTCAGATACGAAAGCGCGTCTTTGATCTCGCGCCGCTCGTAGAACCCGGTGCCGCCGAGCACCTGATAGGGAATACCGGCGGTGCGCAAGCCGTCTTCCACCGCGCGCGACTGGGCATTCGTGCGGTAGAGGATGGCGGCGGTCGTGGCGTAGTCGGCCTGGATGGCCCGCCGCACGACCTTCACGATGAAGTCGGCTTCCTCGAGCTCGTCGGCGCCTCGGTAGGTGACGATCGGCGCGCCGCCCGCCTGATCCGTCCACAGCACCTTGTCCTTGCGGCCGCGGTTGTGGCTCACGACCGCCGACGCCGCATCGAGGATGACCTGTGTCGAGCGGTAGTTGCGTTCGAGCTTGACGGTGACCGCGTCTGGAAAATCGCGCTCGAAGTCGAGGATGTTCTTCACATCCGCGCCGCGCCACTTGTAGATCGACTGGTCGGGGTCACCCACCACGCACAGGTTGCCGTGCACGCTCACGAGCTGCTTCACGAGCAGATACTGCGGACGGTTCGTGTCCTGGTACTCGTCGATCATCGCGAAGCGGAAGCGCCGTGCGTAACGCTCGCGCACGGCCGGTGCGGTGTCGAAGAGCTCCACCGTCTTCAGCAGCAGATCGTCGAAGTCGACCGCGCTCGCTTCCTTCAGCGCATCGAGATAGCCCTGATACAGCTTGCCGATGTCGCGGTCGCGCAGGTTCCACGCGTCCTTGAACGTCTCCGGCCCCTCCATGCGGTTCTTCGCATGGCTGATGCGGCTGAGCACCATGCGCGGCTGGAACGTGGAGTCGTCCATGCCGTAGTCCTTCACGAGCTGCTTGATGACCGACTGCTGATCGCCGGAGTCGTAGATCGTGAAGCTGCGCGAGAGGCCCAGGTGCTGCGCTTCGCGGCGCAGCAGCTTGGCGCAGAGGGCGTGGAAGGTCGAGATCCACATGCCCTTGCAGTCGCACTCAAGCAGCGCGCCGACGCGGTGCCGCATCTCTTCAGCGGCTTTGTTCGTGAAGGTGACCGCCAGCACCTCGCCGAGCGAGGCGTGGCGTTCCTGGATGAGATGGGCGACGCGGTGCGCGATGACGCGCGTCTTGCCGGAACCGGCGCCGGCGAGGATGAGCAGCGCGCCGTCGACGTGTTCGACGGCGGCGCGTTGCTCGGAATTCAATGACGACAGCAGGTCCATGGGCGGGAGTGGATCCCGCAGCGGGGCCACGGGACACGCCCCAGCCCCCAGCCCCCAGAACCCAGTCCCTATTCTACCGTGACGCTCTTCGCGAGGTTCCTCGGCTGGTCCACATCGCAGCCGCGGCGCACGGCGATGTGATACGAGAGGAGCTGCAGCGGCACCGTGATCACGATGGGCGCGAGGAACGGCGACATGGCAGGAACGGCCACAATCGAGTCGCTCGTGCGATCGAGCAGGCGCCAGAGCGTGTCGTCGCCGGCGGTCGTGATGGCAATCACGGCGCCGCCGCGGGCCTTCGCTTCCTGGATGTTGCCCTGCATCTTCTCGAACACGTGGTCGTGCGGCGCAATCGCCACGACCGGCATCCGCTCGTCGATGAGCGCAATCGGCCCGTGCTTCATCTCGCCGGCCGGATAACCCTCGGCGTG
>JADYYN010000150.1 GCA_020853635.1 Gemmatimonadaceae bacterium | reverse complement strand
GTTGGAGTTGCGCACCGCTTCGGCGATCGGCGCCGAGGGGTCCGAGACGATCGCGTACGACACGTTGCGGAACAGGATGCGATTGCCGCGACGCTCCCAGCGCACCACACGCGTATCGATCGGCTCGCCGCCGTAGCCGTCGCCTTCATTGTTCTTGGCGACCTGCGTGACGAGCATCATGTCCTTGCCGAGCTCGCCGGCCGGGATCTCATAGTAGAGCGAGCTGCCGATCATGTGCGTCTTGAACAGACCGGCCTTGGTCTTCACGTCGCCGCGGATGACCTGGGCATACGGACGCGGCACCGGATCGCCGCCCGGCGCGGGCGGGCCGCCCTGCGCATTGGCGCCTGCGGCGCCTTGCGGTGCGCCGGCAGGCGGGGTGGTCGGCGCGCCGGTCGATGGCGTCGCGGCGCGCGGAGTGCCCGCGGCAGGAGTGGGGGCTGTGGTGGGCGTCGTGGGCTGGCAGGCAAGTGCCAGCACCGCGAGGCCCGCCGCCAACGACAGTGAGCGTGTGGGCTTCATCAGTGGGTCTACTGGTTGAATGGGACAGCAGGCGGTGGGGGCCGCAGTCCAATAATGCATGCGGAGGAGAGGGGACGCCACATTGACACGCGCTGGGGCGCGGAGGGGCCTCTCTACCGCGAGGGCGTCACGCTGCCGGTGCGGATCGCCTCACTGCCGAACCGTTCCCGCACGCGGTCCATCGCCCGCGACACCGCACGGTCCTGCGCCCGCTCCACCGCGGCCGGCGCGCCGAACAATCCCAACTGCTCCGCATCGCGCGCCGGCTTGAAGTTTCCTAGCGACACACCCACCAGCCGCGCTGACGAGCGCCTCGCCGCGCGCAGCTTTTGCAGCAGACCCACCGCGATGTCGGCGATCGCCCGATCACTCTCGATCGGCTCCTCCACCGTCCGGCTCGCCAAGCGCGTGGTGAAGTCGCTGTCCTTGAGCTTCACTGTGACCGTGCGCGCGCCGAGGTTGTCGCCGCGCATTTCGTGCGCGACCTTCGCGACGAGCGAGCGCAGCACCGCACCGATCGCGGCGCTGTCGTCCACATCACGCGAGAACGTGGTCTCCTTGCTCATCTGCTTGGCGGCGGCCCGCGGTTCCACCTTGGAGTGATGCACACCGCGCACGCGATGCCAGAGCCACTCCGCCGGGCGACGTCCGAGCCAGCGTGAGAGCGTCGCGCGGTCGTGCGGCAACACATCGTCCACGCGTGTCATGCCGAGTGCACGCAGGCGCTCCTGCAGCTTCGGTCCGACGCCCGGGATCTCCGCCAGCGCGAACTCGCGCATGAACTCGGCTTCGCTGCCGTCGGCGACGATGCGTACACCCGTGCCGCTGGTGGTGGGGCGCGGTTTTGCGCGTTCGGCCGCGAGTTTGGCGACGAGTTTGGACGTCGCCCCACCGATGGACAGCCACATGCCGGTCTCGGCGTGTACTGCATCGCGGATGCGGCGCGCCGTCACCTCGAGCGACTCGTGCTGGTAGAGCGCCTCGGTGCCGGTGAGATCGAGATACCACTCGTCGATGCTCGCCCCCTCGACCACCGGCGTGAACCGCGCGAGCACCGCCGCGATGGCGCGCGAGGTGGTGGAGCAGGCGTGCCGCGGCACCGGCACACACATCGCGCCGGGGCAGAGCCGCACGGCCTGGTCGATCGGCATCGCCGAGCGCACGCCGAACGCGCGTGTCTCGTAGGAGGCGGAGCACACCACACCGCGGCCGCCCGGACGACCGCCGACGATGAGCAGCTCCGCCTTGCCCGCACCCTCCGGATCCGCCATGCGCGCGACGGCGACGAAGAACGCGTCGGCGTCGGCGTGGAGGATGCGGCGGTGGGTCGGCTCAGGAGTCACAAGAAAACAGTACGCCGCATGCAGCGCCCGCGCAAAGTGGCATGATCTCGCGCGACATGCGGCGTTATCTTTGTCCGCTATGTCCACCTCCGCTCCCGAACCGGCGGCGCCGCTCTGGCGTCCGTCGCCGGAGTCCGCCACCGCGACGGCGATGGCGCGGTTCTTCAGCGAGGTCGCGTCCCGCGTTCCCGCGGCTCCGGCCGCCGACGCGCCCTACGCGGCCTGGCATGCGTGGTCGGTGCGCGAACCCGCGCGGTTCTGGGACGCCGTGTGGCAGTTCGCCAGTGTGATCGGCAGTGCCGATGCCGTGCTCGAGCACGGCGACGTCATGCGGCCACCACGTCGCAGTGCGTCGATCGGCGCGGGACTCGGCGCGACGCGCGAGGAGTCCACCACCACCGACGGGCCGGTGTGGTTCCCCGGCGCCCGGCTCAACTTCGCCGAGAATCTGCTGCGCCGACGTGACGACACGCCCGCGATCATCGCGCGGGATGAGGCCGGCCGCCGTCGCGTGCTCACGTTCGCCGAACTCGCCGAGGCCGTCGCGCGTATGGCGAGTGCCCTGCGCGCCTGCGGGGTGCAGCCGGGCGATCGGGTGGTCGGCTTCCTGCCGAACATCCCCGAAGCCGTGATCGGTGCGCTCGGCGCGGCCAGTGTGGGCGCGCTGTGGTCGTCGTGTTCTCCCGACTTCGGGGTGGGCGGTGTGCTCGACCGCTTCGGACAGATCGCCCCGACGGTGCTCATCACCGCCGACGCGTATCAGTACGCCGGCAAACGCATCGACTGCGTCGAGCGCGCCGAGCAGATCGTGAAGGCGCTGCCGACGCTGCACGCGCTGGTGCTCGTGCCGTTCGTCGACGATGCCACGGCACGCCGCGATGCCGCGCAGCGCCTGCCAAGTGCGATCCGCTGGGACGAGTTCCTCGCACTCGGCGATGTCATGCGCGCCGCGCGGGACGCGGCGGGACTCTCCCTGTTCGAGCCGCTGCCGTTCGATCACCCGCTCTACGTGATGTACAGCTCCGGGACCACCGGGCTGCCCAAGTGCATGGTGCACGGGGCCGGCGGCACGCTGCTGCAGCATCTCAAGGAGCATCGGCTCCACACCGACCTCCGGCCCGGCGATCGCGTGTTCTACTTCACCACGTGCGGGTGGATGATGTGGAACTGGCTGGTGAGCGCGCTGGCGAGTGACGCGACGCTCGTGCTGTATGACGGCGCGCCGCTGCCCGACGCGAATCCCGCGATCCTCTGGGACCTCGCGACCGAGGAACGCGTGGCGGTGTTCGGCACCAGCGCGAAGTTCCTCGCGATGTCGGAGAAGCTCGGACTCGCACCCGCCAAGACGCACGACCTCTCCGAGCTGCGCATGATCCTCTCCACCGGCAGCCCGCTCGCCGAGCACAGCTACGACTATGTGTACGAGCAGGTGAAACCCGGCGTGCAGCTCGCGAGCATCTCCGGCGGCACCGACCTCATCTCCTGCTTCGCGCTCGGCAATCCCATGCTGCCAGTGTACCGCGGTGAGCTGCAGTGCCTCGGCCTCGGCATGGCGGTCGATGTGTGGGACGAGGCAGGGAAGCCACTGCGCGGCGCGGCGGGTGAACTCGTGTGCACCAAGCCGTTCCCCAGCATGCCCGTGGCGTTCTGGAACGACCCCGACGGCAGCAAGTATCGCGCGGCGTACTTCGACTTCTTCCCCGGCGTCTGGCGCCACGGCGACTGGGCCGAGATCACCGAACACGATGGTCTGATCATCCACGGTCGCAGCGACGCCACGCTCAACCCCGGCGGCGTGCGCATCGGCACAGCCGAGATCTACCGGCAGGTGGAGCAGATGCCGGAGATCCTCGAGAGTGTGGTCGTGGGGCAGGACATCGGCAGCGGTGCGGACAAGGACGTGCAGATCGTGCTCTTCGTGCGCCTGCGCGCCGGGCACAGCCTAGACGACGCCCTCCGCGACCGCATCAAGAAGAGCATCCGCGCCGCCACCAGCCCGCACCACGTGCCGAAGCGTATCGAGCCCGTCGCCGACATCCCGCGCACCATCAGCGGCAAGATCTCGGAGATCGCGGTCCGCGACGTCCTGCACGGCCGGGTGGTCAAGAACACCGACGCCCTGGCCAATCCGGGTGCATTGGAGCTCTTCCGGGTATATTCAACACAGTGATCCGACCGCCACACCGGAGCGACCGATGCGAGTCCAGGACTGGGCGTCATTGAATGTGTGGGGAAGGTGGTGGACCAGTGCTCGAACGGGGGCGAGAGGGGCTTGAACTGCTGACGGCGTGGTGAGTCTTGAGCTATGAGCTATAAGCTCGCTCGGACCACCACTCCCGCATCGCCGTTACTTATAGCTCACCACTCACCACTCACAGCGCCTCTTATGACCTCGACCGTCGCTGAAAAAGAAGTCGCGCACGATACGTTCCCCATCAACGGCACCGACTACATCGAATTCTGGGTCGGCAACGCCAAGCAGTCCGCCCTCTTCTACCGCGCGGCGTTCGGCTTCCAGTGGGTGGGCTACCGCGGTCCCGAGACCGGCGTGCGTGATCGCGCCAGCTACCTGCTCGAGCAAGGCAAGATCCGCCTCGTGCTCACCACGCCGATGGGACCCGAGGGCGAGATCTCGGCGCACATCGCCAAACACGGTGACGGCGTCCGCGACATGGCGTTCTGGGTGGACGACGCGCGCGACGCGTACAAGAAGGCCATCGAGCGCGGCGCAGTGTCGGTGCAGGAGCCCACGGTGCTCAAGGACGAACACGGTGAGATCGTGATCGCCGGCATCCGCACCTACGGCGACACCATCCACTCCATCGTCGAGCGCAAGAACTACACGGGCTTCTTCATGCCCGGCTTTCGCAAGGCGGAGTCGCCGTACATGCCCGCCGCCGTCGGCCTCAAGTACGTCGACCACTGCGTCGGCAACGTCGAACTCGGCAAGATGAACCACTGGGTCGACTTCTACTCCAAGGTCCTCGGCTTCTACAACCTGCTCTCGTTCGACGACAAGACCATCTCCACCGAATACTCGGCGCTGATGTCGAAGGTGATGTCGAACGGAAACGGCCGCATCAAGTTCCCCATCAATGAGCCGGCGCAGGGCAAGAAGAAGTCGCAGATTGAGGAGTATCTCGACTTCTATCGCGGCCCGGGCGTGCAGCACATCGCCGTCGCCACCGACGACATCATCACCACCGTGCGCGCGCTCAAGAGCCGCGGCGTGGAGTTCCTCACCATCCCCAAGTCGTACTACGAGACCGTGCTCGACCGCGTCGGCAAGATCGACGAGGACATCGCGCCGCTCGCCGAGTTGGGCATTCTCGTGGACCGTGACGACGAAGGGTACCTGCTGCAGATCTTCACCAAGCCCGTGCAGGACCGCCCGACTCTCTTTTTCGAGATCATCCAGCGGAAGGGCGCCAAGAGCTTCGGCGCGGGCAACTTCAAGGCGCTGTTCGAGAGCATCGAGCGTGAGCAGGCGCTGCGGGGCAACCTCTGATGGCGGCCAAGAAGAAGGTCGCGAAGAGGTCGGCGAAGAAGTCCGCGAAGAAGCTTGTGAAGAAGGTGGCGAAGAAGGCTGCCAAGAAACCGATGAAGACGGCTGCGAAGAAGTCGACGAAGACGGCCGTGAAGAAAGTTGTGAAGAAAGTCGTGAAGAAGGCCGCGAAGGCGCCGGCTCGGAAAGTGGTCAAGGTCACGCTCAAGACCGCAGTCACCCAAGCCAGCGTGCAAGACTATCTCCGCGGACTCCCCGACGCCGAGCAGCGCGCCGACGCGATCGCCCTCGAACGGGTCTTCGCCGAGGTGACGGGCAAGCCGGCGCGCATGTGGGGCGGCGCCATCGTCGGCTACGGTGACTACAGCTACGTCGGCAAGTCGGGCCGTGGGGCGGACTTCTTCCTCTGCGGCTTCTCGCCGCGCAAAGGCAAGTTCGCGCTCTACGCCCTCGGCAGCTTCGTGCGCCACGCCGACCTGCTGGCCAAACTCGGCAAACATCAGATCGGCGGCGGCTGCCTCTACATCAAGCGCCTCGCCGATGTCGATCCGCAGGTGCTGCGGAGCCTCGTCAAGACGACCTACGCCCGCGCACAGGAGCTCGGGCCGACCATGACCAATCCGCGCGACTGATGCCATTCTACCACACGCTCGGCCACATCCCGCGCAAGCGACACATCGCGCATCGTAAGCCTGACGGATCGCTCTACCATGAGCAGCTCGTCGGTATCGAAGGCTTCACCGGCCCGTCGGCCTTGCTGTATCACCTGTACCCGCCCACCACGGTGAAGTCGGTGCGCCGTCTCGCCGAGACGCCGTACGAGGAAGACACCGATCGCACGCTGCGGCACCGGCACTTCCGCACGGCGCCCATCGCGCGCGGCGGCAGTCCCACGCTCGATCGCGTTCCGATGTTGTTCAACAACGACATCGCCATGCTCTACGTGGCGCCCGACAAGCAGGACGAGCACTTCTATCGCAACGCGCAGGGCGACGAGGTTGTGTACGTCGCCGAGGGCGAGGGCAATCTCGAGACGCAGTATGGTGATCTGCCGATCAAGTCGGGCGACTATCTCGTCATCCACCGCCACATCCTGCATCGGTATCGCTTCACCAAGCCGGCCAAGTTGCTGGTGATGGAGAGCCGCGGGCATGTGCGGCCGCCGTCGCGGTATCTCAACAACGTGGGGCAGGTGGTCGAAGGCGCGCCGTACAGTGAGCGCGACTTCCGCATCCCGCGCGAGCTCAAGACGCATGACGTCAAGGGCGATTTCCCGATCGTCATCAAGCAGTACAACGGCTTCAATGAGATCGTGCTCGATCATCATCCGTTGGACGTGATCGGCTGGGACGGGCAGTTCTACCCGTGGGCGTTCAACATCCACGACTTCGAGCC
>JADYYN010000149.1 GCA_020853635.1 Gemmatimonadaceae bacterium | reverse complement strand
TTCGCGCTGATGGCGTTCGCCTGGTTCTTCCGTGAGCCGAAGGTGATCGGCTCGGTCACGGTCTTCGGGCTCACGGAGTGGATGCCGAGCCTGACCGACGCGGGGATCGCGGTGACCGGCGGCATCGTGCTCTTCCTGGTGCCGGGCCGGGTGAAGGACGGCGGTGCGAGGCCCTTGCTTACGTGGAAGGAGGCGCGCGAGATCCCGTGGGACGTGCTCCTGCTCTTCGGCGGCGGCCTCTCGCTCGCCGCGGCGATGGAGTCGAGCGGACTCGCGGAGCGGATCGGCGTCTGGATGAGCGGGTTGCAGGGCCTGCCGCTCCCCATCGTGCTCCTCGGCGTCGCGACCGCCACCGTGATCGTCTCGGAACTCGCGTCGAACGCCGCGACGGCCTCCATGGGGATGCCGATCGCTGTCTCGCTCGCGCAAGCGCTCGACCAGCCGCCGCTCATGGTGATGCTGGTCATCGGCCTCGCCGCCTCGGTGGGCTTCGCACTCCCGATGGCGACGCCACCCAACGCGATCGTGTTCGGGAGCGGCGAGCTGACGGTGCGCGACATGGCGCGCGCCGGCCTTGCGCTCGATGTCGTCGGCATCCTCGTGGTCGTTGGCGTGGTGCTCGCCGTCTTCTAGTCGAGCCGGCCTCGGCATTATCGTTCCCGCGTGACCCGCCGCGACTACCGCTTCATCGCCGATACCGACTCACTTGATGCACTGCGCCGGCTCCAGCGCGGCTGGGCGGGATGGGCGCTCGCCGACGGGGAGTTCCACGTTCGCCTTCGCGCGGGCGGAACCGTGCGAGCACACGTGGACCAGGCGGAGATCGAGCCGGGGTTCGAGGTCTCCTGTCTCGTGGCCGACTTCCTCCCGGAGCGGTCAGAGCTCCCCGCCCGCGACTCCGCCTTCTCGTCGCACTCCAACGACATCACCGTCTTCCGTGGTGTGACGTGGCTCGAGTTGCGCCCCGAGCTCGGTCCGGATCGCAGTATCCAGTACAGCGCGATCCCGGGATTCGAGATCCCCGAGACCGCCGTCGCGAAGTGCGACTTCACCGACGCGATCGTCGTCACCTCCGGGGAGGGTGGACTCGTGGTTCGCATCGCACTGCGACCGGGGTGGTTGGAGGTGCTCGAGGGACCTGAGGCAGTGGCGGAGTTCCTCTCGCAACGCGGGGCGGGGTGATGGCGCGCCTGGCCGACGGGCTCATGCGGTACGAGGATGGCGTGGTGCGCTGCTGGTGGTGCGGCACCGACTCGCTCTATGTGGACTACCACGACAGGGAGTGGGGCACTCCGGTCACCGACGACGTGCGACTCTTCGAGAAGCTGTCGCTCGAGGGGTTCCAGGCGGGGCTCAGCTGGATCACCATCCTGCGCAAGCGCGAGAACTTCCGTGCGGCGTTCGAGGGATTCGATCCGGCCCGCGTGGCTCGCTTCGGTGCGCGTGACGTCACGCGCCTGCTCGCCGACCCGGGGATCGTGCGTCATCGGGGCAAGATCACGGCGGTGATCGACAACGCGCGCCGCCTCGAAGAGCTCCGCGGGGAGTACGGGACGCTCGCAGCCTTCATCTGGGGTTTCCAGCCGAGCACAGCAGAACGGCCCAAACGAGTGGTGCGGTCGGCGATCCCCGGCGTGACGCCGTCATCCATTGCGATGTCGAAGGCGCTCAAGGCGCGCGGCTGGCGCTTCGTCGGTCCCACCACGATGTACGCGCTCTTCCAGGCGATGGGACTCGTGAACGATCATCTCGAGGGCTGCGCGCGGCGACCGGAGGTCGAGGCGGCGCGCGCCGCTATGCGCGCACCCTGAGAAGCTGCGCCATCCGCTCGGTCGCGAGGAGACGCATGCTCGCGTCACCGAGACGGAGGGTGTCGGTGACGGCGAGCAACTGATAGGTGCGTGGCGATCGGTCGATGAGGGTGTGAGCGGCGCGATAGAGCGGCGCGATGGAGAAGCCCTGCACCGCGGCGGGATGCAGGGGTGCCGGCCAGACCAGCACGTCGAGTGCATCCACCTCGGCCGAGAGCGGCGGGGCGGAGTAGGCCGTGGGCACTCCGTTGGCCAGCTGTCCTTTCGGGGCGGGGAACGCGAACCGGACGCCGTGCGAGAGGAACTCGTGCAGGGCACGGGCGTTGGTCGACCGCGCACCGGGTCTCAGGAGGTTGGCGGCCGCGAGTCGTCGCACGGCGAGCTGCACCTGGCTGGGCACGACCGCCAGTTCTTCGGCGATCTGCGCGAAGGTACCTGCCTCCGCTGCGAGGCGAAGCGCGACGACGACGTCGAAGGGGCCAGTTCTCTGAAGCATTGGTATTCTATATTTTAGATTTTCGTAAATATCTGCATTACAGGATATTGAGTGCCAGCCTCTGCGCAACAACCGGTCTGGAGTCAGTTGGTCAGCGGTGCCGATCGAGCCAAGCCCAGACCGCGAAATGGTCCGAAGCCCACACCGGACCCCATCGCCGGCGGTCAACCCCTGCTCCCTTCACGGTCCACCCGGGACCGAGCAGAATCGCGTCGATGCGTTCGCCGCTGATATCGCCTCGAAACCCATGGAAGGTCCCGCCCCACTCCGTCGCAGGTGCCGCCAACGTATGCGCGTCGGCGAGATGAATCCGCTGATCTGTCAACAGCGCACGAACGGCGGGGTTCCGCGCATCGGCGTTGAAGTCCCCCATCACCAACACCGCATCCGATCGGGATCCGTCGCCCACGATGCGCGCGACCAGGAGCTGGGCGCTGCGCTCCCGCGACGTCTGCGACTCGTGATCCCAGTGCGCGTTGTAGACCCGGATCGTATCCGCGGTCGCTCGATCCACGAGCCGTGCCCAGGTCGTGATGCGCGTGATCCGGTTCCCCCAGTGCATCGAACCGGGGACTTCCGGCGTCTCCGAGAGCCAGAACGTGCCCTCGGCCAGCACGGTGAAGCGGGCCGTGTCCGCGAGGATCGCGGCGTGCTCGCCCGCCGTGCGTCCGTCGTCTCGCCCCACGCCGATCAGGCGATATCGGCCGAGCGCGGTGCCGAGCTCGTCGAGCTGGAACCGCAGCGCCTCCTGCATGCCCAGCAGGTGCGGCGCGTGATCGGCGATGGTCCCGATGACCGCCTCAACGCGGTTCGGCCAGGCATGCACGCCGTCGTTCGCCGTGCCGTACCGGATGTTGAAGCTCATCACCCGGAGCGGCGACTGCGCCCGGCAGACCTCCGGAACGAGCGCGGCGAGCGCCGCGAGTCCGCACCCGATCACGCTCCGCCGCGTCGCCCACATCACGGGATCACACCGCCGCGCGTCGCTTGTCCGCGATCCAGCTCGCCACGCCACCGCCGATGAGCACGGTGAAGATCACGCCGAGGAGCCAGAAGTTGGCGTCGTCGCCCAACCAGGCCTTGATCCACTTGGCGGCGAGCATCTTCACGCCGACGATCGCGAGCACCAGCGCGAGCGAGACCTTGAGATACTTGAACTTCTGGATCAGTCCGGCAAGCCCGAAGTACAGCGACCTCAGACAGAGGATCGCGAACACGTTTGACGTGAAGACGAGGAACGGATCCGCCGTGATCGCGAAGATCGCCGGGATCGAATCCACCGCGAAGATCAGGTCGGTGGTCTCCACCAGCACCAGCGCCACCGCGAGCGGCGTCAGAAAGGTCTTCCCGTTGAGCTCGACCACGAAATGCTGTTCATGGAAGCGGTCGGTCACGGGGAAATGGCGCCGGAGCCACTTGGTGACCCAGCTCTCCACCTCCTCCTCATGCTCCTGCGTGCTCTGGAAGAGCATCCGCACGCCCGTGAAGACGAGGAAGGCGCCGAAGAGCAGGAGGATCCAGTGATAGCGCGCCACGAGCTGCGCACCGACGCCGATCATCGTGCCGCGCATGGCCAGCGCGC
>JADYYN010000148.1 GCA_020853635.1 Gemmatimonadaceae bacterium | reverse complement strand
TGTTGCGAAACAACACGTCGGCCTCCCACCGCTTCACGACAGCAAAACCGGGCAACAAGCCACAGAGTTCGGCGAACGTGGGTTCGCCGTCGTACATCGGCGTCGGGTGACACTCGATGTAGAGGTAGCGCGTCTGCTGTAGCGTGTTCGGCGCACCGGTGAGTACCTTGCGCTGCGCGCCCTGCACGTCCACCCACATCAGATCGATCGTGCCGTCCATCGACTCCGCGTCGAGACGCGTCGTCGTCACGGTCACGGTCTCATCAAATCGACACCACGGAAATGTCTCGAGGTGACTGGTCGGCCGGTTGAGACTACTCGAGTCGGTGTGCCAGCGCGTGCCCTCACTGCCTGGCGTCCATCCACTCGACAACCAGAACTCGGCGTGGCCCTCGGTGTCAGACACGGCCTTCTCAATCACGGCGATGCCGCGTTCTCGAAGCACCGCCACATTGCGCGGATCGGGTTCGAAGCCAACCCAATGCAACGCGCCGGTCGGCGACAGGTGTCTGAGTTTCACGGAGTCGTCGCCGTGATGCACGCCGATCTCGACCACGCGCGGATGCGCGCGCAGATCACGCCGGGTGCGCGCGATGCCCGGCCAGTAGTCGTAGATCGAAACGCGTCTCACCCGCGCGGCATCTGGCCCGGAGCGCAGGCCGGTTGCGTAGTGCTGGTGGCGGTGGCCGAGCGAGTGAAGTTGGACGTCAGCCACCAGGTGACGCGCTGCGAATCAAGGGCGCGCACCGAGAACGCCGCCGTGCGCGCGCCGTCGTCGAAGGCCGTCGGCACGTTGTACTGCGGATGCGGCGGCAGAGGCCGGCCACCGACGTCGACGTAGTTCACGATGTCGCCGCCCGACCCGAGCGGAACGTGGACCACGGTCGGACCGGCGTGTCGCTCGTATCCGAACGTCACGATGTACGACCCCGCGTTCACAGGGTCGCGTGCCACGCACGTCACGGTTGGAACGATTTCGGTCATCGCGGCCGAACCTCTCGCGCTGATCACGAACTGGCCGGTGCTGAGATACGCCGCTGAGATCACTGCGATCACCGCACCGCCCAGCACCAGATCCCGAAATGGCGTCACGGCGCGACGTGCGAGCGGCGACGCAAGGCGAGGAACCCGACGCCGACGAGTAGCAGCGCGAGCAGGCCCATAAACCACTCCCCCATTGTCGGCACGCCGATCCCGTAGATGAAGCTACTGGCGCTCGTGGCGGTGCTGATGCCAGCGGGAGTCACGATGATGATGTCGACCGCGCCGGCGGCATTGGGCGGGGCCGTGGCGATGATGCGAGTATCCGAGACCACGGTGAACGACGTCGCCGCGACGGCGCCGAAACGCACCGCGGACGCGCCGGAGAAATCAGCGCCGTCGATCGTGACCGTCGTGCCGCCCTGAACCGGTCCGGTGGTCGGTGTGATGCTTCCGACTGCCGGTGCCGGCGTAACCGTCACCACAGAGCCCGGGCCCTCGGGGCTGCTGCCACCCGCCGTCACCACAGACACCGACACCCCCGTCAACACGCCCGAGGTGACCGCTTGCGGATTGACGCGGGACACGCGTGATGCCGTCACGTTCGACGAAACTGATGTGGGCACGACGGCCAGCACCGAGGTCGACGACACCACAGAATACTGGGTGGCGTTCACGCTCCGGCGCAGTGACTGCAAGTTCGTATAGGTGAACGTGACGGCCTGAAGCGCGCTCGCGCAGAAGTTGCTTCCTGTCAGCGTCACCGTGTCACCGGTCTTGACTGTTGTCGGAAAGACACCGGTGACCACCGGCACGCCGCACCACGTGAACGGACGCGGAGAGGTCGCGTTGCCCGAGGGCGTGCTGACGGAGACGACCTCGGAGGCGGTGTCCGTGCCGGCCGGGGAGCTCACGCGCAACTGGCTTGTCGAGAGCAACTGCACGGATCCGGCCGGTCGCGTGCCAAATCGGACCGACGAACCACTTGTGAAGCTTGTCCCGGTGATGAGGACCGAGGTGCCGCCGGAGGTCGGGCCGGCCTCGGGGGAGATCCCCGTCACCGTCGGGGCAGGGGTGCTCGGGTTGTACGTGAACTGGGCGGTCGCATTGGTCGCACTCTGCCCAGCGGGCGTGGTCACGCGCACGTCCACGGTGGCGCCGGCGGTTCCGGCCGGGGACGTGACATTGAGCGTCCCGTTACCCGATATGCCGACGATCGTGGCCGACGCGCTCCCAAACGCCACCGCGGTGGCGCCGGTGAGGTGTGTTCCAGTGATCGCGACGGACGTACCGCCGCTGGCGGGCCCGCTCGACGGCGAGATCCCCGTCACCGTCGGAACCAGAATGGCGTCGTACGAGAACCGGTCGCGCACATCGATCGCACTCTGCCCGCCGGGCGTGGTCACACGCACGTCCACCGTCGTACCGGCCGTGCCAACGGGCGACAGCACGTTGATCGTCGCGTTGGTCGGCGTGCCCAGGATCGTGGCTGATGCGCTCCCAAACACCACTGCGGTGGCGCCGGTGAAGTTCGCTCCGCTGATCGCGACGGCCGTACCGCCGCTGGCCGGCCCGTTCGCCGGCGAGATGCCCGAGACCGTCGG
>JADYYN010000147.1 GCA_020853635.1 Gemmatimonadaceae bacterium | reverse complement strand
CACCGACGAACTCTTCCGTCAGCGCGAGGCGCAGGACGCGCTCGCAGTGATGCCGAACGCACCCGTCGCGAAGCCCGGCGCGAACGCGCACGAGGCGGTGAGCGCCGGCACGCCGCGCCGCGAGCCCGTGCGGTATCGCGCGCTGCCCACGACGCCGGCGGCGGAGTTCGACTTGGCGCTGCTCGTGCCCGACGCGGTGCCCGCCGCCGAGGTGGAGCGTGTGATCCGCGAGGTGTCCGGCGCGCAGCTCGAACGGCTGGAGATGTTCGATGAGTTCCGCGGCGCCGGCGTCCCCGACGGCGTGCGCTCGCTCGCGTGGCGGTTGACGTTCCGGCATCCGGAGCGCACACTCCGCGACAAGGAGATCGAAGGACGGCGCGTGTTGCTCCTCAAGACCGTGGAGGCCCAACTCGGTGTCAGAGCCCGGACGAGCTGAATCCGTGAGCGCAGAAGCGTTCCGTGAGCTGGAGTTCCTGGTGCGGAACGTCGGGGAGGAGTTGGCGGCCTTCCGTCGGCGTGCGCATCAGGCGGAGTCGCGCCTCAAATCGATCGGAAGCACCGGTGGCCACGACGTGGCCGCCGAGGAGCGGGTCGCCGCCCTCGAGGCGGAGAACGCCCGGCTGCGCGCGCGCCTCGCACAGGCCACGGAACGCACCAAGTCGATGCTCGACCGCGTGCGGTTCCTCAGGCAACAGCATGCGCTGGGAGGCGAGTCATGAGCGTGCATTCCACGCGCGTGCGGATCGTGGGCGAGGAGTACACCATTCGCTCCGACGTGCCGCCCGAGCACACCCGCGCGATCGCGGCGCATGTCGACGCGGCGATCCGGAAGGTGCTGGAGAGCCCGGCGATCACCGACCCGGGAAAGGCTGCGATCCTCGCCGCGATGTCGATCACCGACGAACTCTTCCGTCAGCGCGAGGCGCAGGACGCGCTCGCAGAAGAGATGCGGACCTTGTCTGGTGAACTCCGCCGCTGGCTGCCGCCGGGCAAACGCGGCGAGACGCTCTAACCGCGCCTACGCGCTGGGGCCGAGTACGCCGGCGACGGCGTCGGACAGCGCGCGGACGGTGAACGGCTTCTGCAGGAAGCCCACGCCAGGGCGACCGGCGAAACTTCCGCGCATCTCGTCCTCGGAGTAGCCGCTGTAGATGATGGCGCCGAGGTCGCTGCGGATCGCAAGGATCTGCTCGAGCGCCATGTCGCCGGCGAGCACGGGCATCGTGAGGTCCAGCACGACCAGCCGCCAGCGGGCCGGATCTGCCTGAACGAGTGCGACGGCTTCACGTCCGTCGACACACTGCGTGACGGTGAGTCCGAGTCGCTGCAGCGCACGCGCGGCGACTGAGCGAACGGTCGGTTCGTCGTCGGCCAGGATCGCTTCGCCACTGCCTTTCCACGTGAAGATGGCCGACTCGCTCCGAGAGGGAGCGGGTGAGTTCAGCGGCTGATCTCCGAGTCCGGACTCTGAAGGCATGACGCAAATACGCACTTGTCACGGAATCCCGCAATACACCTCCCGCAACGGGGTACACTGACGTGGCAATGGCACACCGGTTCACGTTGCGCTTTCGTGACGGTCGGCCTAGCTTCCCGAGTACGTGGGTGCAAAAGCCCGTAGGTGTTTGCGCTCCCGAGAGTTACCTCATCCTGCCCGCTCCCTTCGTCGGAGCCGGTTCGGTGGGCTGGCCCTCGGCGAGATGCATGACTGAACGGACGGAAAGTGCCCTCATTTACTACGCGATGCAGCACGCATCGCCTTGCGCATAGAGTGTCCATATGGAGACCCCGATCCTCATCGCGATCGCGATAGGTGCCGTGCTCGTTGGCGCCCTTCCGGTCGCGTTCGTATTCGGTCGAAAGGCCGGCCGCAGTGCGGTGGAGCAGGCGCAGCGCGCCGCCGGACAGTCGGCGGAGCAGGTGGCCAAGCGGATCGTCGGCGACGCCGAGCGCGAAGCCGACTCCGCCAAGAAGCAGGCGCTGCTGACCGGCAAGGAAGAAGTCATGAAGGTGCGCGAGGCCTGGGAGGTGGAGGCCCGCAAGCGTCGCGAAGAGATCGAGCGCGAAGAGAAGCGCTTGGTGGAGCGCGAACAGCAGCTCGACAAGAAGGTCGATCTCGTCGATGGCAAGGAGCGCGATCTCGGGCGCCGGGCCAGCGAGCTCGGGCGCAAGGAGAAACAGCAGGAAGAACGCCAGCAGGAGCTCGATGCACTGGTCGGCGAGGAGCGCCGCCGCCTCGAGCAGTTGGCGGGCCTCTCGGCGAACGAAGCCAAGGCGGAGCTCATCCGCCGCCTTGAGGAAGAAGCGCACGCCGACGCCGGGAACCGGATCCGTGAGATCCGTGAGAGCGCCAAGCGGAACGCCGATCGCGAGGCGAAGAAGATCGTGGCGCTCGCGGTGCAGCGCATCGCCGCCGAACACACGGCTGAGATCACGGCCAGCGCGGTCGCGCTCCCGAAGGATGACATGAAGGGCCGCATCATCGGCCGTGAAGGACGCAATATCCGCGCGTTCGAACTCGCGACGGGTGTGGACGTGATCATCGATGACACGCCGGACACCGTGGTGGTGTCGTGCTTCGACCCGGTGCGCCGCGAAGTCGCGCGTCTCGCGCTGGAGAAGCTCGTCGCCGACGGGCGCATCCACCCGGGGCGCATCGAGGAAGTCGTCGAGAAGTCCAAGAAGGAAGTCGAGGCCGGGATCATCGAGACCGGTGAACAGGCGGCCTACGAAGTGGGCGTGCACGGCCTGCACCCGGAGATCATCAAGCTCATCGGGCGCATGAAGTGGCGCACGAGCTACGGCCAGAACATCCTGTTCCACTCGAAGGAAGTGGCGTTCCTCGCCGGCATCATGGCCGCGGAGCTCGGGCTCGATGTGGCGATGGCCAAGCGCGGCGCCCTGCTGCACGACATCGGCAAGGTGCTCACGCACGACCACGAGGGCACGCACGTGCAACTCGGTGTGGAGGTGGCGACCAAGTACGGGGAGAACCCGATGGTCATCAACTGCATCGCCGCGCACCATGATGATGTGCCGCACGAGAGCGAGGTGTCGGTGCTGGTGCAGGCCGCCGATGCGATCTCGGGGTCGCGCCCGGGCGCGCGTCGCGAGGCGTTCGAGACCTACGTGAAGCGGCTCGAAGGGCTCGAGAAGATCGCGGCGAGCTACAAGGGTGTCGATCGCGTGTTCGCGATCCAGGCGGGACGCGAGGTCCGTGTGATCGTGGACCCCGAGAACGTGGACGACAATCGCATGCAGTCACTCACCGAGGAGATCGCGCGCCGCGTCGAGTCCGAATTGCAGTATCCGGGCCAGATCAAGGTGGTCGCGATCCGAGAGAAGAGGGCCACCGACATTGCCCGCTGAACGGATCGATGGCGTCGCGATCGCGGCGCGTGTGCGCGCGAAGGTCGCGGTGGACGCGGCCGCGCTCAAGGCCTCGCACGGGGTGACACCGGGACTCACCGTCGTGCTCGTCGGCGACGACCCCGCGAGCGCGGTGTACGTGGCCAGCAAGGAGAAGGCCTGCAAGGAAGCCGGGATGAACGGCGAGACCATCCGCCTCGCCGCCGACACGCCCGAAGCCGAGCTGCTCGCGGTGATCGACCGGCTCAATGCTGATGTCGGCGTCCACGGCATCCTTGTGCAGATGCCGGTGCCCAAACACATCGACGCGCAGAAGGTCATCCGTCGGATCGATCCGCGCAAAGACGTCGATGGCTTCCACCCGGTGAACGCGGGCAAGGTGTTGATCGGTGATGCCGATGGGTTCGCGCCGTGCACGCCGGCCGGTGTACAGGTCATGCTGATCGAGAGCGGCGTCGACACGTCCGGCAAGGAAGCGGTGATCCTCGGGCGCTCCACCATCGTCGGTAAGCCGATGGCGGCCCTGCTTATCCAGAGCGGGAAGGGCGCGGATTGCACGGTGACGATCTGCCACTCGCGCACCAAGGACCTCGCGGCGCATACGCGCCGCGCGGACATCCTCATCGCCGCGATCGGGAAGCCGGAGATGGTGACGGCCGACATGGTGAAGCCTGGCGCCGTGGTGATCGACGTGGGCATCAACCGCGTCGATGATCCCACGGCGAAGAAGGGCTATCGCATCGTCGGCGATGTGAAGTTCGACGAGGTCAGCCAGGTCGCGTCGAAGATCACGCCGGTGCCCGGCGGTGTGGGCCCGATGACCATCGCCATGTTGCTCGCCAACACCGTGCGCGCCGCCCGCCTCACGGTCGGGGCCTGAGCGCACGCGTGTTGGCGCCGGGAGAATCCCCCGATTCGGCGATCAGCGTCCTCGAGCTGAACGAGGCTGCGAAGGCGATCATCGAAGGCGCCATCCAGCGGCTGTGGGTGAAGGGTGAGATCTCGAACTTCACCAAACACCGGAACGGGCACTGGTACTTCTCGCTCAAGGACGCGAGTGCGCAGCTGCCCTGCGTGATCTGGTCGCGCGACGTGCGCCGGCTGCCCACCGCGCCGACGGAAGGCATGACGGTGATGGCCCGCGGTCAGCTGACGGTGTATCCCGCGCAGGGCAAGATGCAGTTCATGATCGACGCGCTCGAAGCCGAGGGCGAAGGACTCTGGAAGAAGGCCTTCGACGAGACCAAGGCGCGCCTGACCAAGGATGGTCTCACCGATCCGTCGCGCAAACGCCGCTTGCCGCGGTTCCCGCGCACGGTCGCGGTGATCACCAGTCCGGATGGCGCTGCGCTTCGCGACATCATCGCCGTGGTGCGCCGCCGGCATCCGGGTGTGTCGGTGGTGGTGATTCCTGCCGCTGTGCAGGGTGAGACCGCACCGGACTCGCTCGTCTGGGCGCTGGATCGTTTGAGTCGGTGGGTCGCCGGCAGTGTCTCGGACTCTCCGATGGTGAGCGAGGCCGCACGGGCCCTGGTGCCCGACCTGTTGATCATCGGTCGTGGCGGCGGCTCGCGCGAGGATCTCTGGGCCTTCAACGACGAGCGCGTCGCGCGCGCCATCGCGGCCTGTCCCATCCCGACCATCTCCGCGGTGGGGCACGAGACCGACGTCACGATCGCGGATCTCGTGGCCGATCTGCGCGCCGCGACCCCGTCGGTGGCGGCCGAGTCGGCGGTGCCGGTGCTCGTCGAGGTCCAGCAGATGCTACGGAACGTCGCGGGCATGCTCACCGACGCGCTCGAGGACCAGGTGGCACACGGCGCCCGCGAGCTGCGCCAACGGGCGGACGGGCTCGCGATGCGCGCGGGACGAGTGGTGGAGCGTCGTCGCGCCCGTGTCCAACAGCTGGCGGGACGCATCGAGGCGCTATCGCCCGTGGCGGTGCTCGCCCGTGGCTTCTCGGTGGCGCGCGGCGCCGACGGGGGCACCCTCGGCAGGCGCGCCGCGTTCACCATCGGTGATACATTCGATTTGTTGCTCCACGATGGTCGCGTACGCGCCCGGACCGAGAGCGTGCACGACGATGCCCCTCACCTGCGGGAGACCCCATGACCTTCGAACAGACGCTGATGCGACTCGACGAGATCGCGGTCGCGTTGGACCGCGATGATGTGCCGCTCGAGCGGGCGCTGGCCCTGTTCGAGGAAGGGATCGCGAAGCTGCGCGAAGCCTCGTCCGAGCTGGCGACGGCGGAGGGCAAGGTGAAGACGCTCGTGGAAGAAGCCGAGGGCGTTTTCGAGGTGCGCGAGTGAGTGCGACGGGCGTGACGCCGATCGATTTCGCTGCCGACCGTGCGGCCGTGGCGCGCGCGATCGACGCGCTGGTGGTGCGGACGCTCTCGGACCAGCAGGGTCCGGTCTCGGATGCGATCCGCTACAGTCTCGCGGGCGAGGGGAAACGGCTGCGCGGCATCCTCGTGCGTTCGGCGTATCGCGCGGCAGGTGGGCGCGATGACGTGAGCGCGCTCGCGGCGGCCGTGGAAGTGGTGCACGCCTACTCGTTGGTGCACGATGATCTCCCCTGCATGGACGACGACGACATGCGTCGCGGTCGCCCGACGGTGCACAAGGTGTACGGTGTGGCCGCGGCGACGGCCGCCGGCATGGCGATGGTGCCGCTCGCCGCCGAGGCCGCCGACCACGCGGCAGAGTCGCTCGGGCTGGACGCGAGTACCCGCGGCGAGATCGTCCGGACGCTCATGCAGGCCTCCGGCGCCGGCGGCATGATCGGCGGTCAGTTGCTGGACTTGGAAGGCGAAGGTTTGGCGCTCGACCTCGCGCAGCTCGAGCGAATCCATCGGTGCAAGACCGGCGCGCTGATCGAGGCCGCCATGCGTATCGGCGGGCTCGCGGCGCACGCCGACCACGCGATGCTCGACGCATTCGCGCAGTACGGCGCGAGCATCGGCTTGGCGTTCCAGATCGCGGACGACGTCCTCGATATCACGGCGACCACGGACCAGCTGGGCAAGACCGCCGGCAAAGATGTGCAGTTCCGCAAGAGCACGTACCCGGCGCTCTTGGGTGTGGCCGGCGCGAAGGCCCGCGCCGAGTTGTTGGTGCGCGAGGCGTGCACCGGGCTCGAAGCACAGGGCGCGCTGACGCCCGAGCTCGAGTTCCTCGCACGGTTCGTCGTCGCTCGACGTTCATAGGGCTGGCGCCCGCGTCCACCCCGTGGCAACCTACTTCTGTTCCTTCCCCAACTCTCCGTTCCGATGAAGCTGCTCGATCGCGTCCAGAGCCCCGCCGACCTCCGCGCTATGTCCCCGGAGGAGTTGCGGCAGCTCGCGCAGGAAGTTCGAGACTTCCTCATCCAGACCTGCTCGGTGACCGGTGGACACATCGGCGCCGGCCTCGGTGTGGTGGAGCTCACCATCGCGCTGCACTACGCGTTCGACACGCCGCGTGACCAGCTGGTGTGGGACGTCGGGCATCAGGGATACCCGCACAAGGTGCTCACGGGCCGCAAGGACCAGATGCACACGCTGCGGCAGGAGAACGGCATCTCCGGGTTCCTGAAGCGCACTGAGAGCGAGTACGACACGTTCGGTGCAGGGCATGCGGCGACGTCCATCTCCGCGGCGCTCGGCATGGCGGCGGCGCGTGACTTGAACGGCGAGGACTTCAAGGTCGCAGCGATCATCGGCGACGGCTCGCTCGGCTCGGGGCTCGCGTACGAGGCGTTGAACAACGCCGGTGCGATGGACAGCGACTTCATCGTCGTGCTCAACGACAACGAGATGAGCATCGCGCCCAACGTCGGCGCCATGCACAAGTATCTCACGTCGGTGCAGCGCAATCCGATCTACAACCGCTTGCGCAGTGCAATCGGCGACTGGGCCGACCACGCGACGGGTGTGTTCAAGGATGCCGGTACGCTCGTGCGTCGCTGGGAAGAGTCGGTGAAGGCGTTCCTGACGCCCGGCGTGTTGTTCGAAGAGCTCGGATTCCGCTACTTCGGTCCGATCAACGGGCACGACATCCCGCAGATGATTGAGACGTTCAAGGCTATGCGCGAGTTCAAGGGCCCACGCTTGGTCCACGTGATCACCACCAAAGGCAAAGGATTCCCGGCCGGTGAACACGGCGAGAAGTGGCACGCGTTGCCGCCCGGCCATGACCCGGCGACCGGCAAGCAACTGAAGACGTCGACCGCGAACCCCAACTACACGGCGGTTTTCGGGAAGGCACTCGGGGAACTCATGGAGGAGTACGACCGCCTCTGCGTGATCACCGCGGCGATGCCGAGCGGCACCGGCACGGGCTCGGCAGCGAAGAACTATCCGAAACGATTCTACGACGTCGGCATCGCCGAAGGGCACGGCGTCACCTTCGCGGCCGGCATGGCCACGCAGGGTGCGCGTCCCCTCGTGGCGATCTATTCGACGTTCCTGCAGCGTGCGTTCGACGGCATCGTGCACGACGTGGCGATCCAGAACCTGCCGGTGATCTTCGCGATGGACCGCGCGGGGCTCGTCGGTGAGGACGGAGAGACGCACGCCGGCATCTACGACATCGCCTACATGCTGGCGGTGCCGAACATGACGGTGACCGCGCCGAAGGACGGCACCGAGCTAGTCGCGCTCATGCGCACGGCAGTAGAGCATCAGGCGGGGCCGTTCGCGATCCGGTATCCCCGCGACGTTGCGCCGGACCTGGTCCAGCACGCGAAGACCATTCCGGCCGTGCCGCGCGCGACGTGGGAGGTGCTGCGGAAGGGAGAGAACGTCGCGATCCTCGCCGTCGGCACGATGGTCGGCGAGTCGATGAAGGCCGCTGAGACGCTGGCGGCGGAAGGGCTGCCGGTGACCGTGGTGAACTGCCGCTACCTCAAGCCGTACGACGAGACCACCCTCGCGGCGCTGCTCGCGACACACTCGCAGTTCGTCGTGGTGGAAGAGGGCACGGTGATCAACGGCTTCGGTGCGTTCATGGCGTCGGTGGTCGCCGCGCATGATCCGTCGGTACGTGTGCACGCGCTCGGTGTGCCGGACCGCATCGTGTACGCGGCGTCGCGCGCGCGTCAGCTCGCGCAGTGCGGCATCGACGCGGCCGGTATCGCCGCACGGGTCCGTGCGCTCCACGAGACCGAGGCCCTCGCCGGGTGACCACCCGACTCGGCGTCATCGGGCACGACGGCTACGACGGACTCGCGGAGATCATCGCACTGCTGGTGCGTGACGCACCGGGGTACGGCTACACGCTGGCGTTCGAGGAGGACATCGCGTCGTATGCGCCGGGACACCCGCGGCTCACACGACCCGACGATCTCGACGCGCTCATCGCCCTCGGTGGCGACGGCACGCTACTGCGTGCGGGACGATTCCTCTCCGGCTCGCAGGCGCCGATCCTCGGCGTGAATCTCGGGAAGCTGGGGTTCCTCACGTCGTGCAGTCACGACGAGTTCCCCGAGAGCTTCGCGGCGTTCGCGCGCGGTGAGTACGCGGTGCAGCCGCGTATGGCGATCGACGCGACGACACGCACCGAAGGTGGCGCGGTGGGGGTGCGGCTCCGCGCACTCAACGATGTGGTGGTGCACAAGGGCGGTTTCGCGCGTGTGCTGCGCATGCGTGTGTTCGCCAACGACGAGTTGGTGAGCGCGTTCGCCGCCGACGGTCTCGTGGTCGCGACGCCGACCGGTTCCACGGCGTACTCGCTGAGTGCGTCCGGTCCGATCGTGTTTCCCACGTTCGACTCACTCATCGTGACGCCGGTCGCACCGCACACGCTGGCCCTGCGCCCGACCATCCTCCCGCCCGACGCGGTGCTGCGGATCGAGGTGGAGGACGCGCCCGAAGAGGTGCTCGTGACGGCGGACGGGCAGGTGGGCACGTCACTGGCCGGTGGACAGAGTCTGATCGTGCGCCGCAGCGCCGATCCGGTGCGCCTGGTGCGATTCCCGGGCAACAGCTTCTTCACCCGTCTCCGCCGCAAACTCTCGTGGGGCGGACTCGCCGAGCGCGATCGGTGAGTGATTCCGGACCGCGATGCGACGGGGAGATGCCGTCGCGCGCGGTTCCTCGCTAAGCTTGGAGCATGCTCACCGAGCTGCGCATCAAGAATCTCGCGATCATCGACGCGGTCACGCTGCCGCTGGCCCCGGGCTTCAACGCCCTCACGGGTGAGACGGGCGCGGGCAAGTCGATCATCGTCGGTGCCCTCGGGCTGCTCATCGGCGAGCGGGCGTCGAGTGACTTGGTGCGCACCGGCGCCGACAGGGCGACCGTCGAAGGCGTGTTCGACATCGGCGATCGCAAGGATCTCGTCGCCTCGCTGGACGAACGCGGCATTGAGACCGACGGCACATTGGTGCTCAAGCGTGAAGTCCCGGCGGGTGTCGGCGGACGCGCACGCGCCTGGGTGAACGGCTCTCCGGTCACGGCCAGCGTGCTCGCCGAGATCGGACGACAGCTTGTGAACGTGCACGGCCAGCACGAGGCACAGGCACTGCTCGAGCCGGAAGCCCAGCTCGCGATCCTCGATGCGTTCGGCGAGGCCGCGACAGATCGCGCCGCGGTGGCCGGTGCGCATCAGCGGCTGGCTGAGGCGCGCGCGGCGATCGCCGCGTTGGCGGCACGGCGCACCGAAGCGGAGAAGCGCGCCGATTGGCTCGCGCACGTCGCCAAAGAGATCGGCGAGGCGAAGCTCAAGGAAGGCGAGGACGAGCGCCTCGACGAAGAAGCGCGTCGTCTCACCCACGCCGAGGAACTGCGCACGCTCGTGGGCGAGATCACCGACGCGCTCGACGGGGAAGGGGGCGCACTCGGGCGGATCGGCCACCTACAGAAGCCGCTCGCGTCGTTGCAGCGGATCGACCCGTCCACCGCACGGCTCCAAGAGCTCTTCGATGCCGCGTGGTACGCGCTCGAGGAGGTCGCTCGTGAGGCGCGCGAATACGGTGACGGAATCGAGCATGATCCCGCACGGCTCGACGAAGTGGAGCGCCGTCGCGACGTGATCTTCCGCCTCAGCAAGAAGTACGGCGGCAGCATCGCGTCGACGATCGCGGCGGGAAGGGAGGCGCGCGCGGAACTCGACCTGCTCGACACGGCGGGGCTGGATCTGCGCGGGTTGGAATCGCGCGTGCAGGCCGCCGAGACGGAATACCGCGAGAGTGCCGCCAAACTCTCCGCCAAGCGTGCCAAGGCGGCGAAGGCGCTTGCGAGCGCGGTCGAGAAGCGCTTGCCCGACCTCGGCATGCCCGATGGGCGGTTCCTGGTGCACCTCGCCACCCGTGCCGACGCATCGCCGCAGGGTGCGGAAGAGGTGGAGTTCCGAGTGGCGCTCAATCTCGGGCACGAGGCGCGGCCGTTGGCGCGCGTGGCGTCCGGCGGCGAACTCGCGCGCGTGATGCTCGCGCTCAAGACCATCCTCGCGCGGCTGGACGGCGTGCCCACGCTCATCTTCGACGAGGTCGATGCGGGCATCGGCGGTCGCACCGGACTCATGGTCGGCGATGCGATGCGCGACGTCGCCGGCTCACATCAGGTGTTCGCGATCACGCACCTGCCGCAGATCGCGGCGCGGGCGCACCATCACATCGTCGTGCGTAAGGCCGCGAAGGGTGGTGTCACGACCTCGGACGTGTCACTCGTGACCGACGACGCGCGTGTGGACGAGATCGCGCGGATGCTCGGCGGCGATGCCGAAAGTGCGACGAGCCGCGAACATGCCCGCGAGTTGTTGGCGACTGCGCGAGCGACGGAGGCGGCGAGCGTGACCCCAGCGCGCCGCGAAGCCGAGCCTCAGCGGCGGAAGAAGCGCGTGTAGTAGCGGAGGACCAACCGGTCCTCCCAGCGCTTGGGCACGAGGCCCACGCCGCTCGCGATCGACTGCAGATGCTGGTACGTGAGCTCGAGCGCGAGTCCGTTGGTGCCGCGTGCGCGTGAGGCGAGCGTTGAGAATGTCGCGGTGAGTCCGACGGCTTGCTCCGAGGCGCGCGTGCTCGCGTCGAGTGCGGACGCGTTGAGCGCGACCGTGTTGCCATCCGGATCGGTGGCGGACGCCGGGGTGCGGTGTTTGTCCGCTGACCACTGCCGCCACTGCCAGATGCCACCGAGCGAGATGAAGTCGTTCACCAACCACTGCGGCGACACGCTCGCGTCGAGTCGGAGGCCTGGGTCGACCTCGACGTCGGCTTCACGCCACGCTTCGAGGAAGATGAAGTCATCGACCGAGGGCACACGCATGCGACGTGTTGTACTGAAGCCCTTGTTGCCGCCGACGGCGAGCGAGAGCCACGCCTTGGGTCCGAACACCACGTCCGTCACCGAGCGTAGGCCGATCGCGTTGGTGCCGCTGCCTGAGCCTTGATCGAGCAGGGCGTCCGGTCGGTCGACGGTCCCCGTGCCGATGCGACCCGTCAGCACGAGCGTTTGGCGGATGCCTCGGGCGGTGCTCGTGAACCGATCCATGTGCGCGCGGCCGAACGAATCGAACAGCTTGATGCGCGCGGCGAGCTCGACGTCTCCGAGTGCAGTGAGTCCGCCGTCGTCGAGAGGAGCCGCGCCGAACCCGGCCGTGGAGTCCGAGATCATCGCATCGAGCTCGTCGGCACTCAGCGGCGTTTGCGCGCCGAGCGGGAGTCCGCTCGTGGGCGTCACCGAGGTGATGCCGTAGCGTTCGAGTGCGCTGCGCATGGAGTCCACTCGCGCCAGCAGGGCGGTCTCCGTGGCGGAGCCGGCGCGCGGCACGTAGCGCTGGCCAGCGGCACCGACGCCACCGTAGAGGGTCTGGAGGCCATTCGCGAAGGCGGACAGTCTGGCGGTCAGCGCCGACACGTCGCCGACCTCGGCGTTGATCGTGGGACACTCCGGCGCCGAGGCCGGATTGAGTTGGCAGGCGTTCCGCCGCGCGAAGAGATCCGAGGCAGCCGTCGCGTAGACGTCGATCGCGGATTGATTCGCCGCCGCCACGCCGCTGCCCACCCGGATGGGGTTCAGTCCCACCGACGCACTGTCACCGTTCACGGTGAAGCGCGCTTCGGTCCGCGTCCGCACGAGCGTCGCGCGCGCGCCGAACGTGAGCCAGTCGGTCACGCCGTACTCGGCAGAGAGCGGGGTCACGAAGAGCCGCTGGCGCACGTCGAGCGTCGGCGCGCCGAGCGACGCGGTGAAGTCGGCGAGTCCGAGATCACGTATCGACTGCTGGGTGGAGGCGAGGCGCGGGAGCTGCTCGACGCCGAGGGTCGTACCAGTGAACGAACCCGCGAGTCCCTGCAGCGCGCCATCGCGCCAGCCGTCCCGCTGCACGGTACTCACGCCGCCGATTCCCACGCGAACCGCGCCCCGCGGCAGGGTCACGGCGTCTTCGCCTGCGGTGAGGATGCGCTGCGCCCGGAGCGGGCCAGCAGCGAGCAGGAGGAGGAGGGCGAGGCGGCCGAGCGGCGACGAGCGGACGAGCACTGTGTCGGAGAGGGGAGAGGGGGCGCGGTAGCTGTGTCGGTCGGCTAGTTTAGCCTTGTACCCCGAACAAGGTAACGTGACTCCCCCCGATTCCACGCTCGTTCCGACGCCGACCGTCCCGCCGGCCCCGCTGCCCTCCGTGCCGTGGCAGGTGACCGGCAATCACTGGCTGGCGTTGCCGTGTATCCACCCGGCGGACGGGGCCATCCATGCGGTCGGTCTGCTCCATCGCGGCGCACGCTCGGCGATCGAGTTCGCAGGTGACCCGGGCTTCCTCGACGGCGTCGGAGCACCGCTCGCCCGTCCGGTGATCAGCCTCGACGGCACGCCGGTCGCGTTGGCGCGCAATGGCATCGCGTGGGAACGTGCGCTGCATTGGCTGCCGACATTCACCTGCCAGGCCGAAGACGTCGTGATCCGCGGGACCATCTTCGCGCCGTTCGGTCGCGACTCGGACATGGCCGGGGCGGTGTACGCGATCGCGTTCGAGAATCGCGGACCGGCCACACGTCGTGTGACCGTCGGACTCGAGGGCTCGCTGGGCCACCGGCAGTTGCGCGTGCGCACGCCGCGTCCGGCGCAGGACGCGCACCGAGTGGAGCGTGTCGGCGAGGATGTCGTCGTGCTCGACGGTGCGGCCGCACCGGGCCTCTGCGCGCTCGCGCTGGCCGCGGAGGGCGGCGCCGAGGTGCGGCTCCACGATGGCGTCGTGCCGGGGTACGCCCTCAGCCGCGAGCTCGTCTTGGGCCCGGGGGAGCGCGCGGAAGCGGCGTTCTACTTGGCTGCAGGCCCCGAGCGTGACGGCGCCGAGGCCACCGTCGGTGTGATGCGTCGCCGCGGATGGCGGGCGTTGCTCACCGCGACGCGCGAAGCGTTGCGCACGCTGGAGCAGGGCACCGGACTCGACTCGCTCGACGCGCTGATCAATCGAAACCTGCTGTTCGCGTACTTCTACGGCGTGGCCCGCGCGTTGGACGACGCGCACTTCTACCTCGTGCGCAGTCGCGCGCCCTGGTGCGCGTGGGGAGTCACCGTGCGCGATTGGGAAGCGCTCGCGTGGACCGTGCCCGCAGTGCAGTTGGCAGACCCGCCGCTCGCGCGCGAGCTCATTCTCAGGGCCTGCGAAGTCCACGGCTATGCGCCTGGGCGCGGCGTGCACTACTTCGACGGCACGTTGTTCGAGCCCGGGTTCACGTTGGAGGGCGCGGCGTCGTACGCGGTCGCGACCGAGCGCTACATCCGCGAGACCGGAGACGACCAGATCGTCGAGGAGACGGTCCTCGCCGACACGCTCTACCTGCTGCACGACGACATCGCCTCCCGCCGCGATGAGCAGCACCCGTTGTACCACACCGAGGTGACGCTCGACCGGCAGCAGGCCGCGCATCCGTACACACTGCACGGCAACGCGGTGGTGGCGTTCGCCCTCGATGCGCTCAAGAAGACACTCGACGAGGACGCCGCGAAGGATGTCGAGGATCCCGCCGCTGTGCGCGCCGCGCTGCGTCGCCACTTCGCCACGGGCTCCGAAGGAAGGACCACGTTCGCCGCCACCACCAATCTCAAGGGCGATCGTTCGCTCGACGACGATGCCGTGGGCTCCGCGCTGTGGTTGCCGCTATGGGAGGCGGTCGAGCGCACGGACTCGGTGCACAGGCGCACGGCCAAGCGCATCGGCGCGTCGGATCGGTTGGTGGTGCAGATCGCCCGGCTGTTCGGCCCCGACGCCTCCGAGATCGTCGAATGGCTCCGGCGTGCCCCGCTCGATCACGGGATCGCGGCCGAGTTCGTCGACGAGGACGGTCGCGCGCGCTCGCACGGGGGCGATGCGTCGCTCAGCGGTCTGCTCGCCTATGCGCTCTGGTTCACCGTGCACGCGCACGGCGTACGTCCGTAGTCAGCCGCGCGCGAACGCGTAGCCCACTCCGATCGCGGCGAACGTCAGGAGCAGACTGAGCAGCGTGTACGTCGCCGCACGGGCGTATTCGCCGGCCTGCAGCAACGCGAAGTGCTCGAGCGCGAACGCCGAGAAGGTGGTGAAGCCGCCGCAGACGCCGATGGCTACGAAGGCGCGCACCTGCGGCGTCGCCTCGTGCAAGACGGCCCAGCGCGTGAAGTAGCCGAGGACGAACGAGCCGAGCACGTTGATGAGCAAGGTGCCCCACGGGATGCCGTTAGGCGCGAGGCCTCGACGGAACAGTTCACCGATCATGAATCGCAGTGCCGCGCCGACGGCGCCGCCGAGCGCGACCCAGAGCACGGGGCCCGCGGGGAAGGGCACGACGGTGGGATTCATCGGTCGCTCAGCGGTGAGGGCGGGTGGATCGCCGGTGTCGTCGGCCGCACGGCGCAGGGGATGCCGGGGGTGGGAATCGAACCCACATGAGAGTTGCCTCCCAACGGATTTTAAGTCCGTCGCGTCTAGCCAATTTCGCCACCCCGGCTGAGGGAAAGACGAACGGGAGCGGCGCAGCCGCTCCCGGAGGGTCCAACCAATGACATCAGAGCGGGAAACGGGACTCGAACCCGCGACCCCAACCTTGGCAAGGTTGTGCTCTACCAACTGAGCTATTCCCGCGTGGAGCGAAGGATAGGGGAGCGGTGATGGTGTGGCAAGGCGGCGTGGAAGTTCGGACGGTTTTCCGTCCTCGCCCACCCTCCGCCTTCTGCCATCTTCCCTCTATACTTGTTCCCATGCACGATGTCGTCGCGCTCGCCACCGAACTCCTCGCGATCCCTTCCACCACGCGTGACGAGGGGGCCGCCGTCGACTTCGTCGCCCGCTGGCTGATCGCCCGCGGATGGAACGTGATGGTGCAAGAGGTCACGCCGGGGCGCGGCAACGTGTGGGCGTCGCGCAAAGGGCGCGGCGTCACGCTGTCGACGCATCTCGATACGGTGCCGCCGTACGTCCCGCCGCGTCGGCTCGACGGGCGGCTCATGGGACGCGGCGCCTGTGACGCGAAGGGCATCGTCGCGGCTATGCTCGTCGCGGCCGACCGCCTCGCACAGAGCGGGGAAGAGCGCGTCGACCTGTTGTTCGTGGTGGGCGAAGAACGCGGTAGCGACGGTGCACGACTCGCCAATCAACTGCCCGCGACCAGCAAGTGGCTGATCAATGGCGAGCCGACGGAGTCGATCCTCGCGTCCGGCTGCAAAGGTGCGCAGCGCGTCATCGTGCGCACCACAGGTCGCGAAGCGCACTCGGCGTATCCGCACCTCGGGCAGTCCGCGATCGCGCCGATGCTGGCGATGCTTCCCGAACTGGACTCGCTCGCGCTGCCGGTGGACGCTGTCCTCGGTCCGACGACGGTGAACGTCGGACTCATCCGTGGTGGCACCGAGGCCAACATCGTCCCTGGCGCCTGCGAAGCCGAGATGATGGTCCGTCTGGTGGGCGATATCGCGCCGGTGCGCGCCGCCCTCGACCGGTGGGCCGCCGGTCGCGCCGAACTCGAGTACGGCTCGTTCATCCCTGCACAGCACTTCCACACGGTGCCCGGATTCCCCTCCGCGCCCGTCGCGTATACGTCGGACATCCCGTTGCTCACCAACTGGGGCACGCCGCTCTTGTTCGGCCCCGGCTCGATCCACGTCGCACACACGCCCGATGAGTACGTCGAGGAGTCGGAGCTGCGCGCCAGTGTCGAGACCTACGAGAAACTCGTCCGTACGCTGCTGAAGTGACGTCGTGCGGCGCGCGCGCGCCGTACGAGTTGTTGCTGTGCCCGAGTCCCGCCTCGTCGTTCCCCACACCTCCCACCTCACCCCTTCCACCTCCAAGACCGTGCTCTCGCTCCCCGTCGCCGTCCTCGGCGCCACCGGCGCCGTCGGGCAGACCTTCATCCGGCTGCTCGCAGATCATCCGTGGTTCCGCCTCACCGAAGTGGCGGCCTCGGAGCGTTCGGCGGGCAAACGGTATGGCGATGTGGTGAAGTGGATCGAGGGGAGCATGCCGGCCGAAGTCGCCGACATGACGGTCACGCTCTGCGACCCCAAGACGGTGCGCGCGCCACTGGTGTTCTCGGCGTTGGACGCAGCTGCCGCAGCCGATCTCGAACCCGCGTTCGCGGCCGACGGTCGCTTCGTGCTGAGCAATGCGAAGAACTTTCGCATGGACGCCGATGTGCCGCTGGTCATCCCCGAGGTGAACGCGGACCATCTCGCGTTGCTCGATGCGCAGCATGCGCGCGGCTGGAAAGGCGGTGTGGTCACCAATGCCAACTGTGCCGCCACCGTCGCGGCGATGGCGCTCGCGCCACTGCACGAGGCGTTCGGTCTGCGCGAACTCTTCCTGGCGACCATGCAGGCGGTCTCCGGTGCCGGATACCCCGGTGTGCCGTCGCTCGACATCCTCGGCTACGTCATCCCGTACATCGGCGACGAGGAGCCCAAGCTCGAGCGCGAGATGCAGAAGATGCTGGGAACGCTTGCGCGCGGTGGCGCCTCGATCACGGCGGCGCCGTTCGTCGTCAGCGCACACGCCAACCGCGTGCCGGTGGAGCATGGACACACCGTGGTGTGTTCGGCGCGGTTCGAGAAGAAGCCGACGCCCGAGCAGGCGCTCTCGGTGCTGAGTGCGTGGCGTGGTGCGGCCGCGGTGCGTGGTCTTCCGAGCGCACCCAAGTTCCCACTCATCGTCACCGACGCCGTCGATCGCCCGCAGCCGCGGCGCGACGTGAATCTCGGGCGTGGCATGTCGGTGACTGTGGGGCGCGTGCGTGCGGACTCGATCTTCGACCTCAAGTTGGTCGCAATGGGACACAACACCATCCGCGGCGCCGCGGGAGGGTCGATCCTCAACGCCGAACTGCTGGCTGCCACGGGCCGGCTCGGGTGGACGCCACCCGCGCGCGCATGATCGTCACCAAGTTCGGTGGAACCTCGGTCGGCGACGCCGCCGCGATCGCGCGTACGGCGACCATCGTGCGTGAGCGGCTCGACCGCCATCCGGTGGTGGTGACGTCGGCGCTCGCGGGGACGACCAATCGGTTGATCGAGATCGCACAGCAGGCGGCGGCCGGCCAACTGATCGTCGCGCTCTCCATCATCGAGGAACTGCGCGCGCGTCACTTCGCCGCGATCGACGCCTTGCTCGGCGCCGATGCCGTCGCCGACGAGATCACCGTCGAGACCGGGGCGATGTTCGATGAACTCGCGCATCTCGCTGAGGCGCTCTCGGTGCTCGGTGATCTCACGCCGCGATCGCACGACGCCGTCGCCGCGATGGGCGAACGGCTCGCCGCACCGATCGTCGCCGCGGCACTGGCCAAAGCCGGTGTGCCTGCCGTGTTCGTCGATGCGCGCCGCGTGATGGCCACCACTGCGGATTTCGGCAGGGCAGAACCGCGCACGGATGAGATCGCCATCCACTGCCGCACGCACATCCTCCCGCTGGTGCGCCAGGGGAAGGTCCCGGTGCTCGGAGGCTACATCGGCGCGACGGCCGAGGGCGTGACCACCACACTCGGGCGCGGCGGCTCTGACTACTCGGCGTCGCTCTTCGGTGCGGCGATGGACGCCGAGGCCATCGAAATCTGGACCGACGTTGATGGGATGCTCACCGCCGATCCACGCGTGGTGTCCGACGCGCGTCTCATCGAGCACATCCGGTTCGACGAAGCCGCCGAGCTGGCGACGTTCGGCGCGAAGGTGCTGCATCCCAACACCATCGCCCCCGCCGTGCGGCGCGGCATCCCCGTGTACGTGTTCAACTCGCGCAACCCGAAGGGGCGCGGCACACGCATCACGTTCGACGCACCGCGATTGCCGGTACGCGCGATTGCGGGCAAGGCTCGCACCGTGGTGGTGAAGATCCGCTCGCCGCGCATGCTCGCGACCCCTGGCGCCATGCGCGCGATCTTCGAGGTGTTCGAGCGCAACCGCACGTCGGTCGATGTGGTCGCGACGTCCGTAGTGTCGGTGTCGGTGACGGTCGATGATGATCAGCATCTCGAGGCGGTGGTCGCGCAGCTTTCAGCGTTCGGTGACGTGACCGTGGAGCGCGGGCGCGGCATCGTCGCGCTCGTCGGGGCCGGACTCGGTGAGAGCACGGAGACGATGGCGCGCGCCCTCACCGGGCTGGGCGATCTGCGACTGCACATGGTGTCGCTCTCGGCCACCGGCATCAACCTCACGCTCATCGTCGACGGCGACAGCGTGAACGAGGCGATGCAACGCTTGCACCGGACGTTCTTCCCTTCGGAGGCGGCATGACGCGGATCGCGATCCTCGGTGACGGACGGATGGGGCAGCTCGTGGCCGCCCTCGCCCGCGAGGCGGGTGATTCGGTCGTCGCCCACCTCGGGCCGGCTGAGACCATGCAGCCACTGACGCGGGAGCGACTCGGAAAGCCCGATGTGGTGGTGGAGTTCACCATGCCGCACGCCGCCGCGCGTTTGGTACGCGAGTGCCTCGACGCTGGCGTGCCGGTCGTCAGCGGGACCACGGGTTGGGACAGCGAGCGTATCGCGCTCGAAGCCCGTGCGGTCGCGAGTGGGGGCACGATGCTCTGGTCGCCGAACTTCGCGCTGGGGGTGCAACTCTTCGCCAAAGTGGTGGCGGACGCATCGCGACGGTTCGCCCATCCGGCTGCCGGCTTCGACGCGCATCTCATCGAGACGCACCACGTCAAGAAGCTTGATGCACCGAGCGGCACAGCGAAGCTGTTGGCGCAGCACGCCGAGCGGGCGAGCGATCGTGCGATGCCGATCACCAGCGTGCGGGTGGGGCAGGTGCCGGGCACCCACGAGGTGGTGTTCGATGCGGCGTTCGAGCAGGTGCGTTTGGTACACGAAGCCCGCGATCGGCGCGTGTTCGCGGCCGGTGCGCTCACGGTCGCGCGCTGGCTGGTCGATCGGCGCGGTGTCCTCACCCTCGACGACTTCTTCGGAGATGTGATCGCATGAGCACGCCTCTGCGCGGCGCCATCACGGCCCTGATCACCCCGTTCACCGAGCGCGGAGAACTCGACGAGCCCGCGCTCGGCGCCTTCGTCGACTGGCAGATCGCGGAAGGCATCCACGGCCTCGTCCCGGTCGGCTCCACTGGCGAGGCCGTCACGCTCTCGCTCGCCGAACGTGAGCGCGTGGTACGCATCACCGTGGAACGCGCGGCGGGGCGTGTGCCTGTGATCGCGGGCGCGGGTTCCAACGACACCGCCGTTGCCATCGACACGTCCAAGCGGCTGGCCGCGATGGGCGCAACGCACCTGCTGCATGTCTCGCCGATGTACAACAAGCCGCCGCAGCGCGGCATCCTCGCACACTTCCGCGCCATCGCCGATGCGTCGCCGGTGCCGATCGTGGTTTATAACGTGCCCGGCCGCACTGGCAGCAACGTGCTCGCGGACACCACGCTGGCGCTCGCCGAGCATCCCAACGTCTGCGCGGTGAAGGAAGCGAGCGGGAATCCGGCACAGATCAGCGAGATCATCCGTCGGCGGCCTTCCGGGTTCGCCGTACTCTCCGGCGACGACGGGCTCACGCTCGACGTGATGGCCTCGGGTGGCGATGGCGTGATCTCGGTGATCTCGAACGTGGTGCCGCGCGCCTGTGCGGCGCTGGTGCAGGCGATGGAGCAAGGTGATCTGGTCGCCGCACGCGCATGGCATCATCGCCTCGCAGCTTTGGTGGACGCCGCGTTCGTCGAGTCCAACCCACTGCCTATCAAGGCCGCGGCGGCGCTGATGGGTCGTGCGCGAAATATTCTGCGACTCCCGCTCGTCCCGATGGACCCCAAACACGAATCTGCGCTGCGCACCGCGCTGGCCACAGCCGGAGTCTCCCTCTAGTGCGCACCGACATCTCTGCGCTCGAAGAACGGATCGAAGCGCTGTTCCCGCTCGCCGCGGACGTCTTGCCCGCCGATGCCGAGGATGTGGTCGGCGTGCTGCTCGCCGCACTCGAGTCAGGCGCCATCCGGTCGGCGGTACGGGACACCGACGGGGCGTGGCATGCGGTCCCTTGGGTGAAACGTGGGATCCTGCTCGGTTTTCGAGTCGGTCGCATCGTCTCGCACGGGATCGCGGGGTCGCCGTTCCATTTCTACGACAAGCATACATATCCGACGCGGCCGTTCACGCTCGCCGATGGCGTGCGCGTGGTGCCCGGTGGCAGCTCGGTGCGCCGCGGGGCGTTCGTGGCGCCTGGCGTGGTGTGCATGCCGCCGATGTTCGTGAACGTCGGCGCGTACGTGGGCGCTGGGACCATGATCGACTCGCACGCGCTCGTGGGCTCGTGTGCACAGATCGGGGCGCGCGTACACTTGAGCGCGGCGGCGCAGATCGGCGGCGTGCTGGAGCCCGTGAACGCCTCGCCGGTGATCATCGAGGACGATGTCACCGTGGGCGGCAACTGCGGCGTGTACGAGGGCACGGTGGTGCGCGAGAAGGCGGTGCTCGCTGCTGGGGTGGTCCTCACGCGCGGGACGCCGGTGTTCGATTTGGTCCGCGAGCAGGTCTATCGCGGCAATGCCGATCGTCCGCTGGAGATCCCGGCCGGCGCCGTTGTGGTACCGGGCGCGCGCGCCGTGAAGGGCGGGTTCGCGGCCGAGCAAGGACTCGCACTGCAGACGCCGGTCATCGTCAAGTACCGCGACGAGAAGACCGACCTCGCCACCGCACTCGAGTCGTGGCTGCGCTGAGGGTCCCGGGTGACAAGTCCATCTCGCACCGCGCCCTGATGCTCGCGGCACTGGGGCAGGGGACCTCGCGTGTGCGTGGCATCCTGGAGAGTGCGGACGTGCACTCCACCGCTGGCGTCCTCCGTGCGATGGGCGTCGCGATCCCTGTACTTGGTCCGGACATCACCATCGAAGGCGTCGGACTCCGTGGACTCCGAGCGGCGGATCGTGCGCTCGACTGCGGGAACAGTGGGACGACGACCCGCCTGATGGCTGGCATCGTCGCGGGCTCCGGGCTCAGCGCGCGCTTCGAGGGCGATGCGAGCCTGTCGGCACGCCCCATGCGGCGCGTCGCGGCACCGCTCGAAGCGATGGGCGCGCGGGTCCGACTGCCCGCGCACGGCGGGCTCCCGATGACCATCGAGGGTGCCGTGCTCCACGGCGTCACGTGGCACAGCGAGGTCGCGAGTGCGCAGGTGAAGAGTGCGATCCTCCTGGCGGGCCTCGTCGCGAACGTGCCGGTGGAGGTGCATGAGCCGGCCGCGACGCGCGACCACAGCGAGCGCATGTTGCGCGCACGCGGTGTGGAGGTACGCACCGACGGCCTCGTCGTCTCATTGTTGCCGGGCGCGCGGCTCGATCCCGGCGACATCGACGTGCCCGGTGACCCGTCGAGCGCGGCGTTCTTCGCCGGCCTCGCGGCACTGGGTGCGAGCACGGGGCTTCGCATCGAACACGTCGGCATCAACCCCGCGCGGGTGGGGGCCTTCCGTGTGCTCGTGCGCATGGGCGCGGCACTGCGCTACGAGGACCTGCGCGATGCGGGCGGCGAGCCGGTGGCGAGCATCATCGTCGAGCCGGGCGGCGTCGCACGGCCGCTGCGTGGCGTGACCATCACGCCGGACGAGATCCCGTCGCTCATCGATGAGTTGCCTCTGCTGGCCTGCGTGGCCGCGCGCGCCGAGGGCGAGACGCGGGTGACCGGTGCGGCGGAACTCCGCGTGAAGGAGAGCGACCGCATCCGGGCCGTGGTGGACAACCTGCGCGTGCTCGGCGTGGACGCCGAGGAACTGCCCGATGGCTTCGTTGTGCGAGGGAGTGACCGTCCTCTCGCCGGACGCGTCGTGACACACGGGGACCATCGCATCGCGATGGCGTTCGGCGTGCTGGGGGCGGTCCCCGGCCACACGATCACGCTCGACGACCCCTCGTGTGTGGCTGTCTCTTACCCGACCTTCTGGGATGATCTCGCCCGTGTCCGACACCGCTGAACGTCGCCGTCCGCTCGTCGTCGCCATCGACGGCCCCGCCGCCTCGGGGAAGTCGTCGACGGCGAAGTGGGTCGCGCGCGAGCTCGGCTTCCGCCACGTCGACTCCGGTGCGTTGTATCGCGCGGCGACGGCCGCGACGCTGCGCGTGCAACCCGACAGCGCGGTGTGGACGGAAGAGATGGTCTTGGCCGCCGCAGCGGCCGTGTCACTGGTGCCGAGCGACACGACGTTCCACGCGCGGCTCGCGGGGCAGGAAGCGGAAGAAGAGTTGCGGGGTGGCGCGGTGACGTCACGCGTCTCGTTGGTCGCGAAGATGCCGCGGGTGCGCGCGTGGGTGAACGATCGGGTGCGCGCCGCCGCAGCCGGCCACGCGGTGGTCGTGGACGGACGCGACATGGGCACCGCGGTGTTCCCGCAGGCCCGTGTGAAGATCTTCCTCGTCGCCGACCCGTGGGAGCGGGCGCGTCGGCGGCTGCTGCAGCGCCTGGAGCGGCTCCCGACCGAGGAGGAGATCGCAGAGGAGACCGATGCACTCGTGCAGCGCGATGCGAAGGATGAGTCACAGACGCAGCGGGCCGCCGACGCCGTGCTGGTCGACACCACGTTCCTTACGCAAGAGGATCAGGTGGCACGTATCGTCGCGCTCGCGAAGACCGCCATGCGGTGAGGGCCGCTGCCGCGCCGTCGTCGTTCACACGTGCGCGGTCGGCACCGCCCGCCCGCGGCGACGCAGCCAACCGGAGTACAACGAATCGCGCTCGTAGCGGCGCATCACCGTCTTACACACGACGACCGCGAGCATGAGGGGCATGACGAGCGTGAAGTCATGTGTCATCTCGAAGACCAGTAGGATGCCCGTGATCGGGGCCCCGGTGGAGCCGGCGACCAGTGCGCCCATGCCGGCGAGCGAGTAGAGTGCCGGGTCGATCCCGAGGGAGGGGAACGCCGCAGCGACGATCGCGCCGAACGCACCGCCGGTGGCCGCTCCGACGAAAAGTGCCGGGGTGAACACACCGCCGGACCCACCGAAGTTGAGCGTGAGGCTGGTCGCCAGGATCTTCGCGGCCGCGAGCGCGAGCAGCGTGTACCACGGGAGACGGCCGAACAGATCGAGCGGCGCGGCGAAGTGGCTGTCGCCGGCCACGGCACCACCGGTGAGCAGGATCAGTGATCCCACGAGCACGCCGCCGACCCACGGGAGTGCCCATGCGGGGATCACCCCGCGTTGGGCAACGGCTTCCAAGCGGAAGTAGCTGCGCACGAAGAGCGTCGACATGAGGGCGCAGAGCACGCCGAGTGCCGGGATGAAGACGGCGATTTCCCAGGCGGACAGCGCGCCGAGCTCTCCGGGGATCGGGAACGCGGGCTCGGCGCCGAAGACGCCGCGCGACACGACTGCCGCGATCACGGCCGCGACGACGACGGGCGAGAAGTGGCCACCGGTGAAGGTCCCGAGGATCTCCTCGAGTGCGAAGAACGCTCCGGCGAGCGGCGCATTGAAGGCCGCGGCGATACCCGCGGCGGCCCCGCAGGCGACCAGCACCCGGAGCTGGTCGGCGCGATACCGGAACATGCGGCCTAGCCAGGAGGCGAGTGCCGCGCCCATCACCACGACCGGTCCTTCACTGCCGGCCGACCCGCCGCCGCCGATGGTGATCGCGCTGGCAAGCGTGCGGCCGAGCGCCGGACGCGGTGGTACTCGACCTCGCCGCCGTCGGACCGCGTCCTGCAAGTCGGGGACGTTGAGTCCCTCGGCGCCGCGACCGATGCTGCGCATGGTGACCCGGGCGAGCGCGAACGCGGTGCCGGTGGCGGCGAGACGCAGGACGATCAGCCCCGCCATCGGAAGCCAGACCGCGGGGTAGGTGAGGAGCAGCAGGTGCGCCAAGGCGATGCCGCGATAGAACGCGAGGACGCCCAGCGCCGTCAGGATCCCGATCGGAACCGCGAGGGCGAGCAGCGCGGCCTCGGTGTCCGTCCCGAGCGCGCCGAGTCGCGCGATGACGCGGTCGCGGAACGCACGGACGAGATGGAGCGTGCGGCTCTGGAGCGCGCGGTGCTGCGGGGCGCGGTGCGGTCGGGTGCTTCGGGCCGGGGCGTCGGACATCTCCTGCAACCTAGCCCATAAACCGGGCGCTGCGGCCGTTGACGGCACTGGCACGAGGCGTCTAGCTTTCATGGCTCTCTTCCTCCGGCACCTGCCGGGGGCACCCACCCATGCCTCGACGCGGCGAGTCGCACCCTCCGCGAGCTGGAGCCCACGTATGACCACCACCACCGAAGACACGGCGACGGACGTCCTCTCGCCCGAGATGATCGCGCGCCAGAAGCGCGACGCCCAGAAGGCGCAGCTGCGCCCCCTCGCCAACCGCCGCCCCGAACTCTACGACGAGGACGAACTCACCTCGGACGACTTCGAGGCGATGCTCGATCTCTACAACGGCACCCTCGCCTCGATCGAAGAAGGTGAGATCGTCAAGGCGACCGTCCTTGAGATCCGCGAGAACCTCGTCGTCCTCGACATCGGGTTCAAGTCCGAAGGGACGATCCCGCTCGAAGAGTTCAAGGACATGCCGGACCTCAAGGCCGGCGACCCGGTCGAGGTCCTGCTTGAGCACCTCGAGGACAGCGAAGGCTCGGTGGTGCTGTCGAAGAAGAAGGCCGACTTCATGCGCGTGTGGGAACGCATCCGCGTCGCGTACGAGTCCGACCAGCCGGTGGAAGGTGTGCTCGTCAAGAAGATCAAGGGTGGCGTGGTCGTCGACCTCATGGGCGTCGACGCGTTCCTCCCGGGT
>JADYYN010000146.1 GCA_020853635.1 Gemmatimonadaceae bacterium | reverse complement strand
GGCAGTTCGGTCAGTTCATCAACGACTTCAACACGACGTACACCGACCCCGGCATCCGTGGCTCGCTGATTTCGGGTCAGGTGAGCGCGTACCGCTCGCAGGCGCGCTTCCGTATCGCCGACCTCGGGCGCAACACGCGCACCGGTGGGTCGGTGCGTATCGGCTTCCCGTTCCCGCGCAGCCGCTTCACCCGCATCTTCACGTCGTACGGGCTCGAGTCGGTTCGTCTCGGCAACGACGGCTTGCTCGGCACGATCACGGACGACTCCTGCGCCGGGTGCATCCGGAGCACGGTCGGCGTGGATCTGAGCCGCGACACGCGACTCGACATGCCGTTCGCCACCGAAGGGCAGTTGCAGTCGGTGAGTGCGCAGTTCAACGGCGGTCCGCTCGGTGGGTCCGCGACGTTCCAGCGGTACACGACGGAGTTCCGGAACTACACCATTCTCGCGCGCCTCGGCGGTACCAAGCCCGGCACGCAGCCACTGCGGCTCACGTTCGGACTCACGGCGCGTTCGGGTGCGGTGTTCGGTGACCCCGGCAACTTCTTCTGGTCGCAGCAGTTCTCGCTGGGTGGTGTGCAGTTCGGCGAGATGCTCCGCGGCTATCCGGAGTTCTCGATCACGCCGAGCGGATTCGCCACCTCGACGAGCACGTTCAATGCGCAGCGTGAGTCGTTCGGTAGTGCCTTCTTCGCGAGCACGGCCGAGATCGGCCTGCGGTTCAACCAGTCGTTGTCTGTGAACCTGTTCTACGATGCCGGTAACCTCTGGCTGCGGCCGCGGGATTTCGATCCCACGCGGCTCTTCCGTGGTGCCGGCCTCGGGGTGTCCACCGTGACCCCGCTCGGTCCGCTCGGGATCGATTATGGTTACGGTTTCGACCGGCGCGCGGCCGACGGGCGCCCGGATCCCAAGTGGCAGCTGCACTTCCGTCTCGGCCAGATCTTCTAATCCTTCGGAGCAACACATGAACGTCGGTTCGCGCGGCCTCGTCGCCGCACTCGTCCTCCTCGTCGCGTCCGCCGCCCCTGCCGCTGCGCAGTCCAAGGTCGGCTACGTCGACTCGCGCAAGATCCTGCAGGAGATGCCCGGCCGGAACCAGGTCGAAGCCAAGCTCCGCACCGACCTCGAGTCGTTGCAGCAGCGCGAGAAGAAGATGATCGACTCGCTCAACGTGATGATGGGCGCGTTCGAGAAGGACTCGGCGAAGCTCTCCACGGAAGACCGCACGAAGCGGTTCACCGCGCTGCAGCAGTACGATGCGATGTACCGCGACACGCTGCAGGCGCTGCAGGAAGAAGCGCAGGGCAAGCAGGCCGAGGCCATGCAGCCGCTGTTCGACATCATCCGGATCGCGCTTGAGGATGTGCGCTCGGCGGAGGGCTACTCGATGATCTTCGATCTCGGGGCCCAGGTGAACCCGATCGTGGCGATGGACAAGAACCTCGATCTGTCGGACAAGGTGATCGCGCGGATCCGCACGATGCCGGCGGCTCGCCCGACCGTGGCCCCGGCACCGAAGCCGGCGGCACCCGCTGCGAAGCCGTCGGGACCGGTGTCCCAGCCCGCAGGTGTGACGCGCAAGCCGTAAGTCTCGGACATCGGTCTCCCACCTACCGATGGCCGTCCCCACCGGCATCCCTATCCGCCTCGCTGACGTCGCTTCCGCCGTCGGCGGGGCGGTCGTCGGCGACGGTGAAGTGACCGTGCTCGGCGTTGCCTCGTTGGACCGGGCGACGTCGAGCGATCTGAGTTTTCTAGCGTCGCCCAAGTACGCCAAGCTGCTCGGTGACTGCGAGGCGGCGGCGGTGCTCATCACGCCGGAGCTCGCGGCGGCACCGGGCAAGTGCGCGAACCGCATCGTGGTGGCGCGGCCGCACGAGGCCATGCTGGCGCTCCTGCCGAAGTTCTACCGACTGCCCAAGCGCCCGTTCGTCGGTGTGCACCCGACCGCCATCGTCGCGCCCGACGCGGTGATCGCTGAGGACGTCTGCATCGAGGCGTTCACGGTGATCGGCGCAGAAGCGCGCGTCGGCAAGGGCTCGTGGATCGGACCGCATTGCGTGATCGGTGACGCGGTCACCGTCGGTGAACAGACGCGTTTCGTGAGCCACGTGACGTTGTATCCAGGCTCGTCGGTGGGCGACCGCGTCACGCTGCACGCCGGCGTGCGGATCGGCAGCGACGGGTTCGGTTACGTGTACGCCAACGGCGTGCACCAGAAGATGCCGCACGTGGGCGCGTGCCGGATCGAGGACGACGTGGAGATCGGCGCGAACAGCACGATCGACCGCGGCAGCATCGACGCGACGATCATCGGCGCGGGGAGCAAGCTCGACAACCTCGTGCACGTGGGGCACAACGTGCGCGTGGGTCGGCTCTGTCTGTTCGCCGCGGGTGTGGCGATCGCCGGCAGCGCGCGCATCGAGGACGGTGTGACACTCGCCGGCCAGGTAGGTGTGGGTGGGCATCTCACGATCGGGAGCCGCGCGATCATCACGGCGCAAGCTGGCGTGATCGGCAACGTACCGGCCGGCGAAACGTGGGGTGGATTCCCCGCGCGTTCGCATCGCGACATGATGCGCTCGCAAGCCGCCGTGGGCAAACTGCCTTCGCTGCTGCGCCGACTGGAGCAGCTGCTCAAGTCCGAGGATAAGTCCTGATGGCGCGGCGCACCATCGCAGGCCCGGTCACGGTGCAGGGGATCGGGCTCCACCTCGGTCGCCCGTGCACGTTGACGTTCGAACCGGCTCCATCGGGGAGCGGTGTTCGATTCAGACGCGTGGATCTGGCGGGGGCGCCCGTGACCCCGGCGCACGTGAGTGTCGCGATCGCGGCCGAGCGGCGCACGCAGCTCGGCGAGGGCGAGGGGGCGCTGCACACCGTGGAGCACGTGCTCGCGGCCGTCGCCGGCCTCGGAATCGATGACGTGTCCATCGCGATGGACTCGGCCGAGCCACCGATCATGGACGGCTCGGCGGATCCGTTCCGGGCCGCGCTCATGCACGCAGGGCTCACCGAAGCCGAGGGGCAGCCGACGGTGTTGCGCCTGCGGGAGTCGGTGCGTGTGGTGGATGGTGAGTCGGTGTACGTCGCACATCCGGCGGACGAGCTGGAGCTGGATGTGTCGATCGATTTCCCGCATCCGCGCATCGGGGCGCAGCGCGGGAGCTGGCGGGTGACCCCCGAGGCCTTCTCGCGCGAGTTGTCGCCAGCGCGCACATTCGGGATGTTGAGTTGGGTGGAAGAACTCCGCGCCAAGGGGTTGATCCAAGGTGCGTCGAAGGAGAACACGATCGTCCTGGATGGGACGGACGTGGTGGGAACGACCCTGCGGTGGCCGGATGAGTTCGTCCGCCACAAGGCGATGGATGTCGTCGGCGATCTGGCGTTGGCGGGGATGCGCGTCGCGGCGCGCATCACGGCGACCAAGCCGAGTCATCGCGGGACCGTCACCCTCGTGCGCGAGATGCTCGCGCACGCCTTGCCACAACGATCGGAGGCACGAGTGCTGGGCATCGAAGACATCATGCGGATCCTGCCGCACCGCTATCCCTTCCTCCTCGTCGACAAGATCGTCGAGATGGAAGACAAGAAGCGCATCGTCGGGATCAAGAACGTCACGATCAACGAACCGTTCTTCCAGGGGCATTTTCCCGGACACCCGATCATGCCGGGTGTGCTCATCGTGGAGGCGATGGCCCAAGTGGGCGGCGTACTCCTCATGGGCACGGTGGACGACCCGGAGAGCAAGGTCGTGTACTTCATGTCGCTCGACAACATCAAGTTCCGCCGTCCGGTGAAGCCCGGCGACCAACTGCGGATCGAGGTCGACATCAAGCAGCTGCGCAGCACGGTCTGTCGCATCGCGGCCGTCGCGAAGGTCGACGGCATGGTGGTCTGCGAGGCCGAGATGGCGGCGATGGTCCGCGACCGATGAGCGCTCGCATCCATCCCACCGCGGTCGTCCATCCGGACGCCAAGCTGGCGGACGACGTCGAGGTCGGCGCGTGGGCCTACATCGGGCCCGATTGCACAGTCGGTGCGGGTAGCGTCATTGGCATGCGCGCGACCCTCGAAGAGCACGTACATCTCGCGGCGCGCGTCACCGTCGGCATCGGCAGTGTGCTCGGCGGTCGGCCACAGGACCTCAAGTTCAAGGGTGAAGTCACGACCGTGGAGATCGGCGAAGGCACGACGATCCGCGAGTACGTGACGGTCAATCGCGGCACGTCGGAGTCGTATAAGACGACGGTCGGCAAGGGCTGCTTCCTGATGTCGTACGTGCATCTCGCCCACGACTGCCATCTCGGTGACGGCGTGATCATCTCCAACGGCACGCAGCTCGCCGGCCACGTGAAGATCGACGACCGCGCGATCCTTTCGGGACTGTGCGCGGTGCATCAGTTCGGGAAGATCGGGCGTCATGCGTTCGTCGGCGGCATGTCGCGCGTGGCGAAGGACATCCCGCCGTACGTGAAGGCCGTGGGCAATCCGGTGAAACTCTACGGGCTCAACACCGTGGGCCTGCAGCGCAGCGGATTCAGCGAACCCGTGGTCGCTGAACTCAAGAAGGCGTATCGTCTGTTCTTCCGCTCCGATGTGAACATCACGCAGGCCATCGAGCGGGCGGCCAGTGACCTGCAGCCGTTCCCGGAAGTGCAGGCCTTCGTGGCGTTCGTTGAAGCCAGCGGACGCGGGATCGTCGTATGACCGCGCCACTCCGCTTCGGCGTCATCGGCACCGGCAGTCTCGGTTATCACCACGCGCGCATCCTGCGCGACGTGAAGCACGTGGTCTTCCGCGGCTTCTACGAAGCCAACGCGGAGCGCGCCGGCACGGTCTCGCGTGAGCTCGGCATCCGCGCGTATCCGACCATCGACGCCCTGCTCGACGATGTCGATGCGGTATCGATCGTCGTGCCGACGTCGAAGCATCACGAGGTCGCGATGCAGGCGCTAGCGAAGGGCAAGCATCTGCTCATCGAGAAGCCGATCACCGTGACGCTCGCCGAGGCCGACGAGCTGCTCGCGCTCGCCGAGCGCCAGGGCGTGATGATCCAGATCGGGCATATCGAGCGGTTCAATCGGGCGATCCGCGCGGCGCTCCCGTACGTGGAGAACCCGCTGTTCATCGACAGTGACCGGCTCGCACCGTTCAATCCTCGCGGGTCGGACGTGGCGGTGGTGCTCGACCTCATGATCCACGACATCGATCTGGTGCTCACGC
>JADYYN010000145.1 GCA_020853635.1 Gemmatimonadaceae bacterium | reverse complement strand
TTGTCGATCAGGTACTGGCGCACCGACGCGGCGCGACGCTGCGACAGTCCGAGGTTGTACGCGTCAGTGCCGCGATCGTCGGTGTGGCCTTCGACCGTGCCGTGCACCATCGAATTGCGCTGCATCAGGCCCACCGCGAGGTCGAGGTCGCGGAACGATTCCGGCTTGATCTCGGCGGAGCCCGTGTCGAAGTACACCTCGAGGCGCAGCGTGAATGAACAGCCGACTTCGTCGACCTTCTCGCCGGCGCGCGTGTTCGGGCACTGGTCGATGCGGTCGACGACGCCGTCGTTGTCACCGTCGAGTTCGCAGCCGTTCGCGTCGACTTTGGCGCCCGCGGGCGTGCCCGGGCACTTGTCGAGGCGGTCGACGACACCGTCGCCGTCGGCGTCGAGCTCGCAACCTTCGGCATTGACCGGCGTACCACTCGGCGTTCCGGGGCACTTGTCGAGGTTGTCGTTGACGCCGTCACCATCGGCATCGCCGACCACCGGCGCAGCGGCGACCGGGACCGCCACCGGCGCGCCCCAGTGATACTGCAGGCCGAGGCCCGCAACGGTGTCGTTCAGGTGATCGCCGTTCGGTGGCGCGGTGCTGCTCGAGTGCAGGCCGTAGATTTCGGCGCGCAGTGCCAGCGCCGTGCCGCGCGAGGCGTTCTCTTTCAGGTTGGCGAGGATGCCGAGGCCATAGGCGCCGGTCCACGATTCGAACTTCTGGCCGCCGAGCGTGCCGTCACCGTAATCCGCATCGACATAGCCGACGCCGAGTTTAAGGTACGGCGAGATGCGCGAATCGCGGTAGAACACGCGGTGGAAGTTCAGGAAGTAGCTGTTGACGGAGACAGTCGAGGCGCCCTGTGCATCGGGGTTCACGTGGCTGAGGGCCAGCTCGGCGTCCCACTTGTCGCTGAACGAGCGACCGACTGCAATCTGCGCGCCGAAATCGTCGTCGGCGAGACGATCCTGGTCGGTCCACATGTAAATGATTTCGGGAGCGATATACCAGCTGGGGGCCGGTGGTGCGGCCGCGGCTGGCAGCGAAGCCAGCAGCAATGCGGCTGCAAGGCACGTCAACGAGACGTTCTTGTTCATCTTGATCTCACTATGGGTTTGGGGGTGGTTGCGCACGAGACCCGGTAATTCGAGTCCGCGGGGGTTGCGGCAACTGGAGTGGAATTCTAGCCAAAACATCGGCAAAACGCCAATCCGGGCGTCAATTGTTGTGTAAATGCTACGACTTCGTGCTGGCGCGGTCGCCGACCGCGATGCCGCGTCGCGCCACCTCGCCGCCGCGAAGCTCCAGCACTTGCGTGACCGGCGCGCCGGAAGTTATCGCCTCGAGCGAGTGGGGCGTGGTCTCGCGTGCGATGCGCACGATGCGGCCGTCGCGATCGATGAACAGCATATCGAGCGGGATGTAGGTGTTCTTCATCCACATCGACACTTCGCGCGGCGCGTCGTGCACAAACAGCATGCCGGCATCCGGCGCGAGATCGCGCACGAACATCAGGCCCTGCGCCTGGCGCTCGGGCGTATCGGCCACCCACACGTCGAAGCGATGCACGCGATCGCCCGATGCGATCTCGACGGTCGCGCGCGGGAAGTTGCCGAGTTCCTCGAGTGCCGGGGCCGCGTGTGCGAGCACGGCGACGAGGGTCGCTGCGGCGAGCAGTGTGGCGTGCGCTGCCAGGCGTGATCTGCGCGATTCAGGTTGCATGGGTTTCCGCAGTGGTGGACGGGCTCTCGCCCTCGATGTCGATTCTTCCCGCAAAATCGAAGCGCGTCACGAGCAGCCGTTCAGTGCCCTGCAACGTGGACGCCGGTTCGATGCAGAACCCGCGCGCCTCGACGCGCCAGCTGTGTGACTTGCCGCCGAGCGGGCCGGTGCGCTGCTGCGTGAGGGAGTCGACAGTACACTTGTCATCGCCCTGTGTCGCGAACAGGCGCCGCTCGCCCTCGAAGATCACCGTGAGGTTGGTCGGCAGGCCCTGTGCCGCAACGCCTTCAGCCACCTGGCCGATGCCGAACACGAAGCGCAGCCGGCGCCCGTCGCTCTGCAGCGGACCCGCAAACGCCACGCGCAGGCCGCTGCCGTCGGGACGCTGGCCGCCCGTGCATTCGATGTCGCCATTGCGCCAGTCGATGTCGAGATCGAGTGCGCCGCGCATGCGAGCGCGCAGATAGCCATCGCCGCTTGCGAGGCAGCCCGCCGTGGCGGGCGTGGTGTCCTGTGCCGCGTCTTGCGCCACCGGGCCGGCATCGGGGACGCCCGCTGCCGAACAGGCGGCGACGGCCAGCGCTAGCGCCAGTGCGATCGACTTCGAACCCATCAGCCGATGACCAGCATGTGCTTCGCAAAGCGTGCGTGGGTGCGGCCGATGAAGCGTGCGGTGTGCATCAGCAGCGTGATCATCACGATGCCGAGAACGATCGCGAGCGGCAGCAGGAAGGGCGAGGCAAGCCACTCGGGATTGAAATGTACCTCACCCGGGACAACGAGCCAGCCGAGGCGGCGTCCGATTTCAAATACCGGCGCGAAAGTCAGCGCCAGGCCGAGCGACAGGCCCGTCACTGCAATCGTGAAGTAAGCAATGCCGAGCGGCAGCGACAGGATGAAATAGGCGATCGTGGTCCAGGTGCGGGCATCGCGCAGCATCTCGAGGATGCGGGCCCAGAATGACAGTTGCGGGCTCGGGTGTACCGGGCGCCGCGGCATGCGCTCGCCCGATATCGCCTCGAGCAGGCGGCCTTCGGCGAGGGCAATGACCCGGGTGAGGCCGATGAAGGCGAGGAAGAACGGCACACCGATGATCAGTACCGCGAGTCCGAGCGACATCGAAAC
>JADYYN010000144.1 GCA_020853635.1 Gemmatimonadaceae bacterium | reverse complement strand
GCTTCGATGACCGAGCGCAGTGCCATCTTGTTGTTGGTCGTGCCAGGCTCAGAGACCCACAAGTCGCGGCGGGTGATGCGACCATCCGCGTGCTGATACTCGACGAGCACACCCGCGCCGCCGGGATTGTCGCCTTCCTTGCCGTTGCCGAGGCAGGACTCGTCGGCGAAGACCGAGACGAGCGGGAAACGCGCACTCATTTCACGAGCCCCAGGCCCGACGTCTCATCGAGGCGGATGGTGAGCGACGCACCGGTGGTGGGATGTCGTGCCACCACGGCCTCGGCGCCGCCCACCGTGATGATCTTCATCGGGATCACGAGGTACTCCGTGCCGCGGCGGAAGAACGTGATGCGTGCGCCATCGACGATGGCACGTTCGAGGGCGTCGTACTGCGCGAACGTGAGGCTCATGCGCTCACCGCGCGGCCCGACCAGCCGAGAATGAAGCGTTCGAGGACGTCGGTGGCGCGGGTGATCTCGTCGACCTTCACGTATTCCTCGGCGGCGTGGGCGAGCGCGATGTCGCCGGGGCCGTAACAGATGGCGGGGATGCCGGCGGCGCTGAGCAACGCGGCGTCCGTCCAGCAGGAGAGACCTTCGACGATCACAGGATTGCCGGTGGCCCGAGCGGCCGCTTGGAGCGCAGAGACGAGCGGATGGTCGAGCGGGACATCGTTGGGTTGTTGCACCAGCCCAGCGGCGACCGAGGCGCGCAGCTGCGGTGTGCGGGCCCGCACCCGTGCGATGGCGTCGGTGACTTCGCCGGCGAAGTCACTGCCGCGTTCGCCCGGGAGTGTGCGTCGTTCCACCGAGAACGTGCAGCGGTCCGGGTAGATGGAGATGCCCAGTCCGCCCTGAATGGTACCGGCATGCAACGATGCGCGCCCGAGCAGCGGGTGCGTGCGTCGCTCGAGCACCGTGCGTTGATACGCATCGAGCTCGGCGATGAGGAGCGCGGCGTGTGTGATCGCGTCCACGCCGACGTCGTAGCGCGAGCCGTGTGCGGCCCGGCCCTCGACCGTGATGTCGGCCCACGCAAAGCCGCGATGCGCGGGGCAGATGGCGAGGCGGGTGGGTTCGGTGACGATGGCGGCGTCGGCGCGCAGGCCCGAAGCGAGCAGTGCGCGCGTGCCGTGGCTCTCGAACTCCTCGTCGGCGACCGCGGCGATGATCACATCGCCGGCGAGTCCGGCGTCGGCGGCGCGCACTGCCGCGGCGCACATGGCGGCGATGCCGGCCTTCATGTCCGTGCTGCCGCGGCCGTACAGCCGACCGTCACGGATGGTGGGGGCGAAGGGCGCGTGTGTCATGCCCTCCACGCCGACCGTGTCGAGATGGCCGTTGAGGAGCAGCGAACGCCCGCCGCCGCGCCCGACGAGTCGGGCGATGACGTTGGGGCGACCGGGAAGCGCGTCGCGTCGCTCGACGACACAGCCCCACTCGCGGAGGGTGGTCGCGAGTACGGCGGCGACCGGTTGTTCGCCGGGAGCGCCGGGCGCAAGCGACGGATTGCGGCTGTCGATCGCGACGAGCGCTTGTGTGAGTGCGACCGCGTCGCCGCGTGGGATGCGTGCCATCAGCGGAAAGAAAGAACGAGCGCGCACCCGGGGGTGCGCGCTCGCCGATCGAGTGGAGACCCGTTGATCACTTCTTCGGCGCGGGCTTCTTCGCGGCGGGGGCCTTCTTCGCCGGGGCCGGCTTCTTCGCAGCGGGTGCCGCCTTCTTGGCGGCGGCCGGGGCCGGCTTCGCGGCCGGCTTGGCGACGGGCTTCGACGCGGACTTGGTGTCCGCCTTGGCCATCGTCGGTTTGGCAGCCGTCATGGTGGCCGGCAGCGCAGCCGGAGTGGGATGAGCGAGGTTGCCAGCCGGCTTGTTGAGCACCGCTGAGGCGGCGGACGGCTTCGGGAGCGGCTTGCCCTTGTTCTTCTTGAGCCAGGCTTCTTCGGCCTCACGGACCAGCTTGTCGGCCTCGTCCTGCGTCATCTGGCCGCGACGGACCATATACTGCACGAGGTCACGGGCGCTTTCGATGGAGAAGGCGACCAGACCGGCGGCGGCGCCCACGACATCCTTCATGGCGGCGGCCATCTTGGAGCCGGCCTCGAGCGAGATTTCGTGCGCCTTGGCCGCCATCTCGGCGACAGTATCGCGGACATCCTGGCCGCGATGGCCGGGGTGGCGCTTGGGCGGGACGGCAGGTGCGGCGGCCGTTTCGGCCGGCTTCGCGGTATCGGTCATATTGAATTGGTCTGGTGCGAGGTGCTGCGCGAAATGAACGGGCGCAAGTATATGATTTTTCGTGATGTACGCAAGTGACTGACCGAGTGGATTTCGGGTGCTTTTCGTATCTGTTTGGGAGGTATTTTCGGTACACCAGAAGGACACTATAAGAGTTCTATAATGACACTTCCTCTGCAAAACATCAAAATACTCGATCTTTCGCGTGTACTCGCAGGCCCACTCTGCACCATGATCTTGGGCGATCTGGGTGCCGATGTCATCAAAGTGGAGCGTCCCGGGCTCGGTGACGACACGCGCGGCTGGGGGCCGCCCTTCGACCGGAGGGGCGAAAGTGCCTACTACCTATCGGTCAATCGCAACAAGAAGAGCCTCGCCGCCGACCTCGCCCGGTCCGCTGATCGAGAGCTGCTGGCCCGCCTCGCTGCCGACGCCGACGTGGTGGTCGAGAACTTCCGGCCCGGCACGCTCGAGAAGTTCGGGCTCGGCCCAGCGACCGTGCTCGAACGGCACCCGCGCCTGCTCTGGTGCACCATCACGGGCTTCGGGTTGGAGAGTCCGCGGCCGGGTTACGACTTCGTCGTGCAGGCCGAGTCGGGGTGGATGGCGATCACGGGTGAGGCGACGGGTTCGCCGATGAAGGTCGGTGTCGCGCTCGCCGATGTGCTCGCCGGCAAAGACGCGGCGATCGCCGTGCTCGCGGCCCTGGCTGGCGGGCGCCGTGGCGAGCGCCATCTCTCGGTCTCGTTGGCGCACAGCGCGACGGCCGCACTGGTGAACGTTGCGCAGAACGCGCTCGTCTCGGGTACCGAGGCCAAACGCTGGGGGAACGCGCATCCCAACCTCGTCCCTTACGAGCTGTTCGAGGCGTCTGACCGCGCGATCGTGATCGCCGTGGGCAACGACGCCCAGTTCCTCGCGTGCGCGCGGGCCCTCGGCCTGGAGACCCTGGCGACGGATCCCACGTTGGCGACTAACGCGGGTCGACTCGCGGCGCGGTCGCGCGTGGTGGGCGCGATCGGTTCAGCGCTGCGCACGGCGCCTGCCTCGCACTGGCTCGCGCGGCTTGAGGACGCGGGCGTGCCCTGCGGTGTGGTGAAGCCGGTGCTCGAGGCGCTGCAGGCGGTGGAGGCCTCGCCGCTCACCGGTGTGGCGCCGCTCGCGCCGGGTTCCGTGCGCCTCGCGCCGCCGCGGCTGGACGAGCACGGCGCGCTGATACGTGAGCGCGGCTGGAGCGTCTTCTCCGGGTAGATGGGAGATGTGAGATGGGAGAGGGGAGAAGGCGCGTGACCTCCCTCCCGGTTGCTCGTCCCTCCTATGCGACGAACCGGGTTCGAACGGGACGTTTCGTGGGGTCTGGCACTGTCCTCGACGCGGTGGTTGGGTTACACTAGCGTCGTGCCTCTCAAGACGACTGAGCCGACCCACACAGACGATCCGCTCGACGCCGATCAGGCGGTCATCGACCGCGTGCTCGCCGGGGACCGCAATGCCTTTGGCATCCTGATCGAGCGTTACAGCGATCCGCTGTACCGCCACGCCTACGGGATGACGGGCAGCGCGGACGTGGCGGAAGACATCCTGCAGGTCTCGTTCATCAAGGCGTATCACCATCTCGCCGAAGTGCGCGGCCGGTTCGATGCGTGGGTGTTCCGGATCGTGGCGAATGGGTGCAAGGACTGGCTCAAGAACATCCGGCGCACGCACCTCAGTTACGAGGAAGACGATCAGCCTTCGGGGCTTGAGACACCGGAGGAGGAGCTCGACCGGGGGGAGATGCGGCGCGATCTGGACGGTGCGCTGCAGTCACTTCCCTCCTCGTTGCGGGAAGCGTTCGTGATGAAGCACGTCGAAGGTCGTTCCTATGAAGAGATGGCGGAACTGCTCGACGCGACGGTCGGTGCCCTGAAAATGCGTGTCCATCGCGCCCGAGAGGCGCTGCAGAAGCTCCTGGAGGATCGGTATCAGTGATGCGTGAAAACCTTGACCCCCGTGATGCGGCCCGTGAGCCGCTCGCCGAGCCCCGTGTGCCGACCCCCGCTGACGCGATCGCGTCGGACCGGGAGGTGACGCCCCCGCGTACGGAGCTGCCGCCCGCCGTCCACGCCTATCTCGATGGCGACAAGGTCGCGGAGACGCAGCTCTCCGCCGCCGAGCGCGAACTCGAGCTCTGGAAGCGCATCGGCGCGGAGACCGGGCGTCGCCGCCGTATGGTGACGCCGGCGTACCTGCCGAAGCAGATCCTGTCGAAGCTCGCGGACGACTGAGTCGCCGCGCGAGGGGATTGTGAGGGGACTGCCTTTGGGTGGTCCCCTCTTTGTTTTGTGGTGCGGCGGGGAACTGCATTCACCACAGAGGACACAGAGGACACAGAGGACACAGAGAACGGCAAGAGTGGGGCTTTGGAACGACCGTGTTCCCGTGTTGGGCACGTTGTCCGAGGTCTCGCGGGCTGGGGTTTCGGCGTAGATTCTGTCCGACCTACCCTTGGAGGAATCGATGTCCGCGCACCGCTCACAGCGACCTGATCCGTCGGAGTATCCCTCGTTCTATGCGGGGTACATCGCGCAGGTGCCAGATGGGGACGTGGTGGAGGCGTTGATCGGTGGGGCGGAGATCGCGGCGGCGTTGCTGCACGACGTGAGCGAGTCGCAGGGCGATCATGCGTACGCCGCGGGCAAGTGGACGCTCAAGGAGGTCCTGCTCCACTGCGCCGACGCCGAACGGATCTTCGCGTATCGTGCGCTGCGCATCGCGCGCGGAGACACGACACCGCTGCCGGGCTGGGACGAGAACACCTACGCACCGATGAGCGGCGCGAACGCACGCGAGATGGGGTCGGTGATGAACGAACTCGAGTCCGTGCGCGACGCCTCGGTCACACTCTTCGAAGGGCTCCCCGCCGAGGCCTGGTCACGCCGTGGTGAAGCCAACGGCAAGCCGGTCACGGTGCGCGCGATCGCCTGGATCACGGCGGGGCATCTGTTGCATCATCTTGAGGTGATTCAGGAGAGATACTTGTGAGGCAGAAGGGAGAGGGGAGAGGGGAGAGGTGAGGAAAGACGATGCGGGAGATGGCGTGGTGGCCGTCTCCCGCATTGCATTGCCTCCCCTCTCACCTCTCCCATCTCAAATATGAATCGCCCGCCCCAATGCCCCAAGCGCCGCTTCCTTCACCACTTCGCTGAGCGTGGGGTGTGAGTGTACGGTCGCGCCCACATCGTCGGCGGTGCCGCGGTATTCCATCGCGAGCACCACTTCGCTGAGCAGGTCGCTCACGTTGGGGCCGATCATGTGGCAGCCGAGGATCTCGTCGGTCTTCGCATCGGTCACGAACTTCACGAAGCCCTCGGTGTTGCCCATGGTGCGTGCGCGGCCGTTCGCGCTGAAGGGGAACTTGCCCACCTTGTACGCACGACCACTCGCCTTCACCTCGGCCTCGGTGAGACCGCAGGTCGCGATCTCGGGCCAGGTGTAGACCACTCCGGGCATGTTGTGGTAGTGCATGTGCGCCTTCTTGCCCGCGATCACTTCTGCGGCGATCACGCCTTCGTCCTCGGCCTTGTGTGCGAGGAGCTTGCCGCCCACCGCATCGCCGATGGCGTAGACGTTGGGAAGATTGGTGCGCATCTGGTCGTCGACGATGATCTCGCCGCGTGAACCCAGCGTGAGGCCGAGTGCCTTGGCATCGACACCGGTGAGCGCCGGCTTCCGCCCGATCGACACGAGTACATAGTCGGCGCCGAAGGTGCGCGCGCCACCGTTCTGCTCCACGCCGATCACGATGCGCGAGCCTTCGCGATGTCCGCCGGTCACCTTGGTGCCGACGTGCAGCTCGAGGCCCTGCTTGGCGAAGATCTTCGACGCTTCCTTGATGATGTCCGCGTCGTTGCCGGGCAGGATCGTGGGCGCGTATTCGATGACGGTGACCATCGCGCCCAGTCGGCGCCAGACGGAACCGAGCTCCAAGCCGATCACGCCGCCGCCGATCACAATGAGGTGCTTGGGCACCTCGGGGATGCGCAGCGCGCCGACGTTCGAGAGCACGCGCTCTTCATCGAACGGCAGGAACGGCAACTCCATCGGCACGGAGCCGGTGGCAAGGATGACATTCTTTGGGCGGTAGGTCGTGAGGCTGCCATCGATGGCTTTCACCTCGACGACGTTCCCCGCCTTGAGTGTCCCGAAGCCCTTCGCCCACGTGACCTTGTTCTTCTTGAAGAGGAACTCGACGCCCTTGGTGTTCTGCGCGACGACGTCGTCCTTCCGCTTCATCATCTTCGCGAGGTCGAAGGTGACGCCGCTGAACTCGATCCCATGCTCGGCGGCGTGCAGCCGCGCGAACTCGAAGTGCTCGGAGGAGCCGAGGAGTGCTTTGGATGGGATGCAGCCGACGTTGACGCAGGTGCCGCCGAGGGTCTTGTCGAGTTCGACACAGACGACGGAGAGGCCGAGCTGCGCGGCGCGGATCGAGGCGACGTAGCCGCCGGGGCCGCCGCCGATGACGACGACGTCAGGGGTGAGAAGGGGGTCGGGCACGGTTGGGAGGGTTGGTGACAGTGGGGAATCTAATGGTGCGGGTTGCGGTCGGGTGGTCCGGGGTCGGCTTCGCTTCCGGGCGACGTTTCAGGCATGACACCACAGAGGACACAGAGGGCACAGAGCACGGCAGAGGTGGGGGAGAGGGATCCGTTGACGCATGAGGTGATCGGGGCGGCCATCGCGGTGCATAAGGCCATGGGGCCGGGGCTGCTGGAGTCGGTCTACCAGGTCTGCTTGGCGCACGAACTGCGGCGTCGCCGCGTGGCATTTCAGACTGGAGTCAGGCTTCCCATCATGTACAACGGCGAGGCCCTTAAGGCGCACCTCAGGCTCGACCTCTTGGTCGAGAACCAGCTGGTCGTAGAGCTCAAGAGCGTCGAGCACGTGCTCCCCATCCACACCGCACAGCTACTGACGTATCTCAAGCTGTCAGGCCAACACCTCGGGCTCCTGATCAACTTCAACGTGACCCGTCTTGTGGACGGAATCACCCGCCTCGCCCTCTAGCATCCCTCCGCCGTTCTCTGTGTCCTCTGTGCCCTCTGTGGTAGCCGCAGTTGCAGTAACTTCCACCGCACCAATGCCTCATCTGAGCATCGTCACCTGCACCCGCTCCCCCGACCCCGCATTGCTCTCGCGGGTGTTGGCGGCGGTGCGAGCGCTCACGGTGCCGGAGGGCTGGACCCGGGAGTACCTGCTGATCGACTCAGCGAGCCCCGAGCCCCTCGATCGAGTATCGGTCGTTGCGGAGTTCCTCGCGCAGTCGGTAACCGGCGCGGGCCGGGGCTGGGCGCGGGTTCTGCGTGCCGCGGAGCCGGGGCTGTCCACCGCCCGACGCCTCGCGGTGCGCGAATCGACCGGCGAGCTGCTCGTCTGGTTCGACGATGACAACGTCCCGGCGCCGGACTATCTCACGCACGTCGCCTCGACCGCGGCGGCGCACCCGGACGTCGGCGCGTGGGGCGCGGGACGGATCACGGTGGAGTTCACCGGACCGGTCGCCGAGTGGGTGGAGCGCGAGATGCGGCCGTTCTTCCAGGAGCGCGCGCACGCGCACGATGAGTTCGGCGGGTCCACGGTGTGGACACCGTTCTTCCCTGTGGGCTCGGGCCTCGTCACGCGTCGTGCGACGATCGCCCGCTGGGCGGACGCGACCGATCGCGGCGCCTACACACTCACCGGACGCTCTGGTGCGCAACTCTCCGCGGGCGACGACGCGCAGATCATCTTCGGTGCAGTCGCCGCCGGTGAGCGCGTGGGTGTGGTCGCCGCGCAGTCGCTCACGCACCTCATCCCGCCGAAACGCTGCACCGAGGACTATCTCGCACGCCTCGAGTTCGGGCTCTCGGCGTCGTTGCGCGTGGCGCGAGCGGAGTGTTTCCCTGCGGAGCAGTTGGGGCCTGCGGAAGATCTCGGTCTCATCGAAGCGGTGCGCGCGGCGCTCAAGGCCCGCCGCGTCCACGGCGCGGACGGCGCACGCTTCGCGCGCTTCGAACTCGCGCGCCGGCTCGGCGCACTCGCCGGCACCCTCCAAACGCAACGCCGAGCGGAACCGTGGTGGCTCCGCTCGGCGATCACGGCGTTACGGCTGCGGTAGACTCAGCCGTCGAGCAACATCGCGGTGGGATCTTCCATCAGTTCTTTGACCTTCACGAGGAAGAGCACCGCCTGCTGACCGTCGATGATGCGATGGTCGTAGCTGAGGGCGACGTACATCATTGGGCGGATGACGACCTGACCGTTCACGGCGATCGGGCGGTCCTGCGTCTTGTGCAGACCGAGGATCGCGACCTGCGGGTAGTTGATGATCGGCGTGGAGATGAGCGAGCCGAACACGCCACCGTTGGTGATGGTGAACGTGCCACCGGTGAGATCATCCATGGTGAGCTTGCCGTCGCGGGCGCGCTTGGCGACCGCGTTCATCGCCTTGCTGAAGCCGATCATGCCGAGCTGGTCGGCGTCCTTCACGTTCGGCACCACGAGGCCCGCGTCGCTCGCGACGGCGATGCCGAGGTTCACGTAGTGCTTGTAGATGACGGAGTCGCCGTCGAGCTGGGCGTTGACGATGGGATACGCCTTGAGCGCCATGCAGGCAGCCTTGGCGAAGAACGGCATGAAGCTGAGCTTGACGCCCTCTTCCTTCTCGACCTTCTCCTTCATCCGTTCGCGGAAAGCCGAGACGACGGACATGTCGATCTCGTTGAACGTGGTGAGGTGGGCGGTGGCGTGCTGGGCCTGGAGGAGGTTCTCGGCGATGCGCTTGCGGCGCGTCGTCATCTTCTCGCGGGTTTCGCGGGTTCCGCTGGGGCGACTCTGGACTGCATTCACCACAGGGGGCACAGGGGACGCAGGGGCGGCCGGGGGTGCTGCTGCCGCTGGCTTGTTCGCGGCGGCTTCGGCGGCGGCGATGACGTCGGGCTTGCTGATGACGCCGCCGCGGCCGGTGCCGGCGACGCTGTTCAGGTCGACGCCCTGTTCGGCGGCGAGGCGGGCGGCGCTGGGGGCGGTGCGGAGGTCGGCGGCGGGGGCTGCGGCGGCAGCCGGAGCGGCGGGCGCGGCCGCTGCAGCAGGCTTCGCGGGGGCGGCGGCGCCCTTCGCGGTCTCGTCGAGTTCGGCGAGGGTCTCGGCCAGCTGCACCACGTCGCCTTCCTGCTTGAGGCGCTTGGTGAGCACGCCGGCATTGAGCGCGGGCACTTCGACGGTGATCTTATCCGTCTCCAGCTCGACGAGCGTCTCGCCGATGGCAACGGCGTCGCCTTCGTTCTTGAGCCAGCGGGAGACGGTCGCTTCGGTGATGGATTCGCCGAGCGGCGGGACCTTGATCGAGATCATCGCGGCAGTGATGTCGGAGTAGGGGGGACCACGCGACCGCGCGGTCGACTTCCATCGAATATAACGAGTGGGCAGGGGGCGCGTTGCGACTGACGGGGAGGGAGGGCCGATGCGCGCACTGACCATCGACGCCCACGGCGGCGTGGAGCAGTTGCGCTATCGCACGGATGTCGCGGCGCCGACGCTGCCGACCTCGGGTCACGTGCGGGTCCGTGTGCGCGCGGCCGCGCTCAACCGGCTCGACGTTTGGACCCTCGGCGGGCTCCCGGGCGTGACGATCACGCCGCCCTGGACCATGGGTGCGGACGCCACCGGCGTGATCGCCGAGCTGAGTGCGGATGTGGCGGCCGATCCCAAGGGCGTGCGCGTGGGCGACCGCGTGATCGTGAACCCCGGCATCTCGTGCCGGCGCTGCGAGTTCTGCGCGGCCGGCGAACACTCGCTGTGCATCAGGTTCCGTCTGCTCGGCGAACATCTGCCCGGCAGCTTCGCCGAGGAACTGGTGGTGCCTGCCACGAATGTGCGCCGCATTCCGGCGTCACTCGGTGATGATGTGGCGGCGGCGTTCACGCTCGCGACGCTGACCGCTTGGCGTATGTGCGTGACCCGTGCCGCGGTGCGCGAGGGTGATGACGTACTCATCTGGGGGATCGGCGGCGGCGTCTCGCTGGCCGCGCTGCAGATCTGCAAAGCGCGTGGTGCGCGTGTGTGGGTGACTTCATCGAAGGCGGACAAACTCGAGCGCGCACGTGCGTTGGGTGCGGACGAACTGCTCGATCACTCGGCGATGGACGTGGGCAAGGAGATCCGCGCGCGCACCGGCAAGCGCGGTGTGAACGTGGTGATCGATTCGATCGGCGAGCGCACGTGGGAGCAGTCGCTGGGCGCGCTGGCGCGTGGTGGCCGACTCGTCACCTGTGGCGGGACCTCTGGCCACACGCTCACGATGGACGTGCGCAAGCTGTTCTGGAATCAGTGGTCGATCATGGGTTCGACGATGGGCAACGACGCGGAGTTCGACGCCATCGCGGCCGAGTTCGCGGCGGGCCGACTGTTGCCGCCGGTGGATTCGGTGTTCGCGCTCGAGGACGGTCGTGCGGCGTTCGAGCGGCTCGCATCCGGCGCGCAGTTCGGCAAGGTGGTGCTCCGTGTGGCGGAGACGTGACCGATGACTGATCGCAGCGAGGGCGAACGCGCCCAGTTCGACGCCGACGAGGAGCGCGGTGTGCGCGAGGCGTATGCGCGCGACGGGCACGCGGAGTGTCCGCGCTGCGCCGTGCGGATGCGCGAGCGGTCGATCGGTGGCGGAAGCTTCGGGTTGGGTTATGCGCGGAAGCGTGAGTGGCTGCTCTGTCCGTCGTGCCATCGCAGTGTGCTGTTCGACGTGAAGCGCGGCACACGCAACTGAGCGACTCGGCCCCGCGCGTGCACGGTCGGTCCCGCGCGACTGGCGGGGCGCCCCTCGCTGCGCGAAGCTCCGGCATGCGCCTGCCGCCACGGTTGCTCCTCCTGTTGCTGGTGTGGATCGTCCCGGCCGTCGTCGCCGGGTTCGGCGTGCTACTCGTGCCGTACGCCGCCGCGCCGGAGATGGGGTACGGCGGCGCGCTCGTCGTCTCGCTCGCGCATTGGGCGCCGTGGGTGCCGGTGAGCATGGCGATCTTCTGGGTGAGCGACCGCGTGCCGCTCGAACGTGGCGGGATCGCGCGCGCGCTCGCGGTGCATGTACCGCTCTCGATCGTCACCGTCCTGCTCATGATCGCCGTGATCGTGCTCGTGGACGACGCGATGGGCATCGTCTTCCCGGGGCGTTCGCTCACGAGCCATTTCATCATCCAGGTGCGTGGCGTCGCCGAGTTCGAGCTGGTGTTCTATTGGGCGATGGTCGGTGCGCATGCCGCGCTCCGCTGGCACGAGCGCTTCATGGCGCAGCAGGCCGAGCGCGCGAAGCTCGAAGCCGACCTGAGTGAGGCGACGCTGCGTGCGCTCAAGGCACAGCTCAATCCGCACTTCCTGTTCAATGCGCTGAACTCCGTGATGGCGCTCATCGACAACGACCCGCCGTCGGCGCAGCGCATGCTGGTGCGGCTCTCGGAGCTGCTGCGCACCACGCTCGCGGCCACGGACGCGCAGGAGGTGCGGGTGGAGCAGGAACTCGAGTTGGTTCGGCGCTATCTGGAGATCGAACAGATCCGGTTCGGCGACCGTCTCGCGGTGTCGATCGAGTCCGATGCGTCCGCGCGCGATGCGGTGGTGCCGGCGCTGGTACTGCAACCACTCGTCGAGAACGCGATCGTGCACGGTCTCTCGCGGCGGCCGGGGCCTGGGCGGATCGAGGTGCAGGCGCGTCGCAGTGGCGACACGGTGGTGCTCACGGTGCGCGACGACGGTCCCGGCGTGCACGCCGCACCGAGCAGGGCGGGATCGGGCTCCGGGATCGGGTTGGGCAATCTGCGTGCGCGGCTCGAGCGACTGTACGGCGCTGCGTTCGAACTCGCACTCGTCGACGATCCACGCGGCGGCGCGTGCGTGACGGTGGTGGTGCCTAGCGCTCGGGTGGCGTAAGCGGGAGTCGACGCAGTTCGGGCTTGGCGATCGGCACCTCGGGCCGTCGCGCGCCGTTGTCATCGAACGCGGCCCACGGACTGTTCGCTATATAGATGAATGTGTCGTCGAGTACGACGCCCAGGGTGGGTTCGCCCGGCCCTTCGTGGGTCTCGAGCACCGTGAAGTCCGCGATGCGGCGTTGATCGGGCGAGAGCGTGATGCGGACCACGCGACCGGGAGCGCGACCGTTGTACGTGGCGATGAGGGTGCGGCCATGCCACGCGAGCGCGTCGAGCCCTTGGGCGCGACGTCCCTCGGCGTCGAGGATCTGCGTCACGGTGTCCCGCGGATCGAGCGGGATGCGCAACAGACCATGGCGATAGTCCGCTGCGAGCAGTGCGTCGCCCTCCGCTGTGAGCACGAGTCCCTGCAAGGAGGCGAAGAACGCCGAGCGACGCTCAACGACCGGGCCACCGTTCGCCGGTACGACGAACAGCACACCGGCGAGTCCATCCGTGACATACACGGTGCCGTCGCCGGCGATGGCGAGGTCGCCCGGTGCGCGGCCGAGCGGCGTGCGTCGGCGCAGCGAACCATCGGCGAGTGCGAACTCCAGCAACTCCGCTCGGGCGCTCTCCGCACCGGCGTAGCCGCGCATCGGCGGGAGCGGTGCGGCGGTGGCGAAGAGCGCGCCGCGCGATGCATCCACTCGGACGCCGAGGATGGCACCGACATCGTCCGGGAGGGCGCGCGCGAACGGTGAGAGCTGCCCCGCGTCGTCGATCGCGACAACGGTGCGTCGGTGCACGCTCGACACGAGCCACCGACTGCGTGCGGCGTCGCGCGAGATGCCCTCGGGGAAAAGCAGGGTGTCGTTGAGGACGAACAGGGGGGCGCCTTGCGCGGCGAGGGATGTGCCGGCGAGCAGTGCACACACGCCCAGTAGCGCGGCGCGGATCATTTGATGCCCCATGCGAGCACCGTCTCGTGCGCCTTCTGCTGCATGAACGCGACGCGTGCGGGCGATTCGTCGAGCGTCGCGCCGTTCACGACCGCGACGTCAGGCAGGTCGGTCGCGGGGCGGTCGTAGATCATCTCGAAGTGCACCAACGCGGTCATGTAGGTACCGAGTCGCGAGGCGTGGAGTCCATCGCCGGAGTAGAACGCGAACCCGGAATCGGCGGCCCACACCGCCTGCCAGGCTTCGCCCGCGGGGATGAACATACCTCCGACATTGAGTGCCGCGTTGCGATACGACGTGCGCACGGCATCGAAACTCCCGATGTAGAAGACCGACGGCCACACCTGATAGAGCGCGCTGCGGGCGCCGACCTCTTTCACGACCCCGTCGAGCCGTTGCGACCAGATACGCAGGTGCTCCTGGTTCTCGAGCAGTGACGACGGGCCCTGTTGCATCACCACGAGTTGCCAGTCGCCTCGGCGGATGTCGGACGCGATATCGAAGAACCAGTGATCCTCGAGTGCGTAGTCGGGGTATGCCACCATGCGATGGACGAGCGGTGTCTCGTCAACCGACTTGGCGAGGTCCGCGATGGTGCGGGGCAGGTTGTGCGTGTAGGTGAGGCTGTTGCCGATGAACAGGACTCGGCGACCGCCGTCGGGGAGTGGTCGGGTGGGTGATGCGCAAGCGACTGCGGCGCCGATGAGCGTCGCGAGGAGGAGCAGAGCATGGACGGAGCGAACGGAACGCAGGCGCACGGGCGGGGCCTCGGGAACGAGATGCGGGGACGATGTGCGGTCGCGGCGTGCCCGGGCGTGGTGCCGGGGACTGCGCGCCTCGGGCGCGGGACGGACCGCGCGGTGCATGGGACCACTCCGTGCGAACGCGAGCCGACTAGATTCCCCGCGATGCGAGTGACTTTCCTCTTGATCCGTTCCTTGGTGGCCGGTGCGGCGCTGTGCATCGCCACACCGACCGACGCGCAGACGCCTGGCGAGCTGACCTCAGTGAGCGCGAGTGATTCCGCCGCGCGTGCGCGGACGTCACGCGAACTGCGGACGCGGTTCGTGCGTGACCAGACCATCCTCGGGTTCACCGTGTACGGGCCGAGCTTCGCGGCGATGGTGGCCGACGACGGCGTGACCGGTGGCGCAGCGTATCTCGTGATGGCCGGCGGTTCGTTCTTCGCGTCGGCGGAGCTCTCACGTCGCATGCAGATCACCGAGGCGCGGCAGCTGCTGTCGTCGGCGATGGCGTGGCGCACTGCGGGGGCGGCGCTCGCGTTCTCGGCGAGTGCCGACGCCGGGGGACGGCAAGTGGGCGCGTGGACCTTGCTCGGCGGATTCACCGGGACCGGTGTGGGGCTCGCGCTGGGCAAGGGTCTGACCGGCGGTGAGGCGGCAGCGACCGTGTTCGGGCACGACTTCGCCGCGCTGTCGGCGCTCGCGGCGGTGACGATCATCGACGGTGGGTTGTTCGTCGAGAACGACGGGCTCACCGATGAGGGCACCGTGGCGCTCGCGGCGGTGGCGGGTGCGTTCGGCTATGCCGCAGGCCGCACCTACGCCGGACGCGCGAAACACAACGTCACCGTGGGTGACGTGCAGACGATGTGGATCGGCGCGACCATCGGTGCGCTCGGTGCCAGCACGGCGATCGCGAGTTCGGATCCCGACGACGCGACGGTCGCAGGCACACTGCTGGCGGGTTCCGCGCTGGGCGTGCTTGCGACTGAGCGCTGGCTGGTGCGTCGCTACGATCACACGCGGTACGAGGGCAATCTGCTCGCGCTCGGCGGGACCGCGGGCGCGTTGATGGGCATCGGCATCGGTATCCTCGTGGCGGGTGAGGCCGATCGTGGCGAATCGCTGACGCTGGGTTTCGCGACCGTCGGCGCGATCGGTGGTGTGGCGATGACCGAACGCTACTTGCAGCCGACACGCGACCGGGGGCGACTCGCCTTCCTCGAGCGCGTGCAGTTCACGCCGCTGAACGCCGTCGCGGCCGCTTCGGGCCGACCGGGCAATTATCCGCTCCTGCGTTTCACCTTCTGACGGGAATCCCGTGATGTTCTTCGATCGACTCACTGAGAGTCTGATGCGGTTGTGGGCGTTCGTCCCCTCGCTGTTCGCGGCGGCGGTGGTGTTCACCGTGGGTTTCTTCGTCGCGAAGCTCGCGCAGCGCGGCGTGAACAGTGTGCTGCGCCGTGTGCATCTGAACGACGTGCTCAAGCGCGGTGGCATCCCGGCCCGGGACCACCTCGGCTCGCCGGTGAATCCGACGCGCGTGGTGGCCAACCTCGTGTTCTGGTTCGTGCTGTTCACCGCGATGCTGGTCGCGGCGGACGCGCTGGGCATCGACTACCTCGGGCAAGTGTTCTCCGAGCTGGTGAGCTATGTGCCGAGCGTGATCGCGGCGATCATCATCGTGATCCTCGGGATCGTGCTCGGGGATTTCGTGGCGGCGTTGATCCTCGCGAGCACCCCGCAGCTGGAGGGCGGTCCGACGCTCGCGCGGTTCGGAAAGGGCGGGGTGGTGCTGCTCGCGGTGTTCATGTCGTTGCAGGAGCTCGGGGTGGCGACCGACATCGTGACGACGGCGTTCGCGATCATCTTCGGGGCGGTGGCGCTGGCGTTGGCGCTGGCGTTCGGCCTTGGGAACAGGGAGTTGGCGGGTGAGGTGACGCGCGGGTGGTATCAGCGGTTCAGGGCGGAGCGGGAGGCGATCGATCGCTCCAATGCGTCTGATGACGAAGAGGCGGGTCGCTAGCGGGCGAGAACTGCCACTGCGTTCACCACAGGGACACAGGGGGATGGGCGCGTCAGTCTGAGGTGTGCGCGAGAGACCAAGAGATTCTTTTTTGGGGGCTCGGTGGACGGATCTGTCCGCCGGGCCCTTGCTGTTCCCTGCGTCCCCTGTGCCCCTGTGGTGAACGCCGTTCCCGACGTGGGATGCGATTGAAAACCCCCTCCCGCACCACTAACTTTGGGGGTCGCACGAGAGCGCCTTTCTCCCTCGTCCCTCCCTCTGAAAATGACCGCACCGAACAACCGGGAACGCATCCTGCCTCGCCTCATCCAGGACGAGGTGCGGGAGTCGTTCATCAACTACTCGATGAGTGTCATCGTGAGTCGCGCGCTGCCGGACGTGCGCGACGGGCTCAAGCCGGTGCACCGGCGTGTGCTCTATGCGATGAACGAACTCGGGCTGGTGCCGGGGCGTCCGTACAAGAAGTCCGCGACCGTCGTCGGTGACGTGCTCGGTAAGTACCACCCGCACGGCGACCAGTCGGTGTACGACGCACTCGTGCGTATGGTGCAGGACTTCTCGCTGCGCTATCCGCTCGTCGATGGTCAGGGCAACTTCGGCTCGGTCGACGGTGACCCCGCGGCGGCCTATCGCTACACCGAGTCGCGTCTCACGCGCATCGCGGTCGAGATGCTCACCGACATCGACAAGAACACCGTCGATTTCGCGCCCAACTTCGACGATCGTCTCGAAGAGCCGACCGTCCTGCCGTCGGCGGTGCCGAACCTCCTGATCAACGGGTCGTCGGGCATCGCGGTGGGCATGGCGACGAACATCCCGCCGCATAACATGCGCGAGGTGGCCGCGGCGGTGATCGCGATGATCGACGATCCTGAACTCAGCGTCGACGCGCTGCGCGGCATCGTGAAGGGTCCGGACTTCCCCACCGGCGCGTTCATCTACGGCCGTGCGGGGATCAAGGACTACATCGAGACGGGGCGCGGCAAGGTCGTGATGCGTGCCCGCGCCGTGATCGAGGAGAAGGAGTCCTCGAACAAGTCGCAGATCGTCGTCACCGAGCTGCCGTATCAAGTGAACCGCGCGAACCTCGTGCTGAGCATCGCCGAGCTGGTGCGGGACAAGAAGGTCGAGGGTGTCTCCGACCTGCGCGACGAATCGGACGCACAGACGCGCATCGTGATCGAGCTCAAGCGCGACGCCATCCCGCGCGTGGTGCTCAACCAGCTCTACAAGCACACGTCGATGCAGTCGACGTTCGGCGTGATCATGCTGGCGCTGGTGCCCGATGCGGCCACGCGCCGGCTTGTGCCGAAGGTGATGGGCATGCGCGAGGTGTTGCAGCACTACATCGCGCACCGCCACGAAGTGATCGTTCGTCGCACGCAGTTCGATCTCGACAAGGCGAAGGAACGCGAACACATCCTCGAAGGCCTCAAGATCTGCGTCGACAACATCGACGAAGTAATCAAGGTCATCCGCGCGGCCGAGGACACACCGCAGGCGAGTGCGGAGCTGCAGCGCCGGTTCAAGCTCTCCGAGCGCCAGGCCGAAGCGGTGCTCAACATGCGCCTCGCGAAGCTCACCGGTCTCGAGATCGAGAAGCTGGAAGAGGAGCTCGCCGAGGTACGCGGGCAGATCAAGGAGCTCGAGGCGCTGCTGGCGTCGAAGCCGGCGCGCATGCAGATGATGAAGGACGAGCTCTCGGCGCTGGTCTCGACGTACGGCGATGAACGCCGCACCGAGATCGTGAGCGACGAAGGCGAGTTCTCCATCGAGGACCTCATCGCCAACGAGGAGATGATCGTGACCATCTCCCACGCGGGCTACATCAAGCGCACGTCGATCTCGACGTACAAGAAGCAGCGGCGCGGCGGGCGCGGTGTGAACGGCGCCGAGCTCCGCACCGACGACTTCGTCGAACATCTGTTCGTGGCCAAGACGCACGACTACCTGCTCGTCTTCACCGACGACGGGCGCTGCTTCTGGCTCAAGGTGCATGAGATCCCCGAGGGCGGCCGCACCACGCGCGGCAAGCCGATCGTGAACCTCATCAACGTGTCGCCGGACACCACCGTGCGCGCGATCGTGCCGGTGAAGGAGTTCACCGAGAACGAGTTCCTGATGTTCTGCACGCGTCAGGGCACGGTGAAGAAGACGGCGCTGAGCGAGTACTCGAACGTGCGCTCCACCGGCATCAAGGGGATCAAGCTCGAGGACGGTGACGAGCTCATCGACGTGCAGATCACGTCGGGGACCAATGACGTGGTGCTGGTGACCAAGCATGGCTTGAGCATCCGCTTCCACGAGCAGGAAGCCCGTGCCATGGGCCGCGACACCACCGGTGTGAAGGGCATCGCCCTCGGCGACGGCGACAAGGTCGTCGGCATGGTGGTCGTGAAGCGCGAGGCGTCGTTGCTGGTGGTCACGGAGCTCGCGCTCGGCAAGCTGACCAACATCGAGGAGTACCGTGTGCAGGGCCGCGGCGGCAAGGGCATTCTCACGGTCAAGCGCACCGAGCGCACCGGCGATGTGGTCGGGTTGCTCGAGGTACTGCCGGAGGACGGTCTCATGTTGATCACCCGTAGCGGTCAGTCGCTGCGTTGCGCGGTGAAGGACATCCGCGAGACCGGGCGTGTGGCGCAGGGGGTGAAGCTCAAGAACCTCGAGCTCGGTGATGTGGTCGCGGCGATCGCGCGGGTGGTCTCCGATGACAAGGATGATGCTGAGGGTGGGGACGATGCGGGGCCGGACGAGCAGATCGAGTTGACGACTGGGGAATAGTTCCGCGTGTGCCGCTAACTGCGGTCACCACAGGGACGCAGGGGGCACAGGGGACTGCGGGGCGACTGCGGCTGACATTGGCAACTGATCGGAGCGCCAGCGGAACGCGCAGCCGGGTAGCATGACAGATTACCAGTGTCACCCGTGTCCCCGGTTCGGACCGGGGCGCCTTCCCCCATCGTCAGCCAACTTGTCGACGCATCGTGGTTTGCTGGTCCTAGTCGCGGTCGCGGCGGCGGTGGCGCTCTTCGTCACCCCGTTGCGGGCGCAGGCCGCGCAGAGTGGCGCGAACACAGCGAGGGTCGCCGCGCCCGACAGCGCGCCGCCCGCCGCGACCGCATCGGCCGCATCTGCCGCCGTGGTGAGTGGTGTGGACACCGTGCTCATCGTGCCCACACGCATGGGCGCGTTCTCGGCGAGCGCCCGGGCGGAGGCGATCGCGAGCCGCTTGCGCGGACTGTGGCGGACGCCGCTCGATTCACTCGTCCTCGTCGCGGCCGAGACGTCCACCGATATCGTCGCGGGCGAGATGGTGTTGATGTCGGTGAGCGACGCGGATGCGGCGGCGCGCGGGGTGTCGCGTGCGGCGCTCGCGGAGGAGTTCCGAGAGCAGCTCTGGGAGGCGATCGAGCGGGCATCACTCGCCGGGCGGATGCAGGCGTTGATCGGCGGTCTGTGGCGCACGATGCTGGCGACGGCGGTGTTGATCGTCGTGTTGTTGCTGATTCGGCGCGGGTACGCGCGCTTCCGTCGCTGGCTCGATGGCGCACGCGCCACGTTGCCGAGTGTGCGGATCAAGACGCTCGAGTTGATCCCATCGACCGTGCTGGCCGCGGGCATCGAGAGCGCGGCGAAACTGCTGCGGTTGGTGCTGTACGTGGTGCTGTTCTACTTCTACGTCCCGCTCGTCCTCTCGTTCTTCCCGTGGACGGCGCCGTACGCGGACCGGCTGCTGAGCTACCTGCTCTCGCCGGTGACGGCGGTGCTGCTGGCGATCGGGACCTACCTGCCGAACGTGCTCTTCGTCGCGGTGATCGTGACGGTGACGCGCTACCTGCTCAAGGCCATCCGCCTCGTGTTCGAGGCATTGGGGCGCGGGACGCTCGCGATCGGCGGGTTCGAGCGCGAGTGGGCGGACCCGACGTACAAGATCGCGCGGTTCCTCATCATCGCGTTCTCGCTGGTGGTGGTGTTCCCGTACCTGCCGGGCGCGGACTCCGAGGCGTTCAAGGGTGTGTCGTTGTTCGTGGGTGTGCTGATCTCGTTCGGGTCGAGCAGTGCGATCTCCAACGCGATCGCCGGAGTGGTGCTCACGTACACGCGCGCGTTCCGCGTGGGCGACATGATCGCGATCGCGGAGACACAGGGGACGGTGACGGCGAAGTCGTTGCTGGTGACGCGGGTGCGGACGATCAAGGATGTGGAGGTCACGATCCCCAACGCGATGGTGCTGGCGGCGCACGTGCAGAACTTCTCGACGTTGGCGGCGGGGCGGGGACTCATCCTCCACACCGGCGTGACCATCGGCTATGACGTGCCGTGGCGCGAAGTGCATCGCCTGTTGTTGGCCGCGGCGGCCGAGACGCCCGGGGTGATCGCCGATCCGAAGCCGTTCGTGTTGCAGACGAGTCTGGACGACTTCTACGTGTCGTACCAGTTGAACGTGTACTCGCGTGATGCGCAGGTGATGGCACGCACGTACTCCGCGTTGCACGCGAACATCCTAGACCAGTTCCACAGCAACGGGGTCGAGATCCTGTCGCCGCATTACCGCGCGGTGCGTGATGGCAACGCGGTGGCCGGGCCGGAGGGCGCGGCGCCGGGCGCGTTCCGGGTGCAGCAGGTACCCGGCGACACCCAGCCACAGCCGTAAACCCTCCTCCACCGCCCGGTGACGAAGGAGTTGGTCCCAGCCGGTCGTCACCTTCCACTTCGTCTCCCGATGCTGACCTCTTCCGTTCGTTCCGTTTTCCTGCTTGCTCTCGCGCCGCTCGCTGTCGCGGCGCAGGGCGCTGTTCGACCGCTACCCGCGCCTGACGCCTCGTTCGACGAGCCGTTCTCGTCGGTGACTGCGCTCCGCGAGCTGCCGAACGGCAAGGTCCTCGTCGCGGACGCACGCGACAAGATGCTCTCGCTGGTCGATTTCAAGACCGGCGCGCAGACCAAGTTGGGCCGCGAGGGTAGTGGGCCGGCCGAGTACGGGCTGCCGATGCGGCTCCTGTATGGTCGAGGCGACTCGGCGGTGCTGTTCGACATCGGGAATCAGCGCTACATGTCGATCAGTGCGGACGGGAAGCTGGGTGCGACGTTCATGCAGGAGACGGCGGCGCCGCCGGCAGCGGGCGGTGGTGCGCGCGTGATGAGCATCGCGATGCCGAGGACGTCGGATGCGCGCGGGCGGATGTACTACGAGTCGTCCGGATTCTCGATGGGCCCGGATGGCCAGCCCAAGCCGGCCGACTCGGTCGCGATCCTGCGTTGGGACCGTGAATCGAAGAAGGTCGATACGCTCGCGTGGGTGGCCGTCCCGAAGTCCAATGCGCAGGTCTCCGGTGGGCAGAGCAACATGCGCGTGATGATCGGCGCTGCGAACCCGCTGCTGCCCAAGGACGAATGGACCGTGTTCCCGGACGGGCGGCTCGCGATCGTGCGCGCAGGCGACTATCACGTCGACTGGGTGATGCCGAACGGGCAGAAGACCTCGGGCCCGGCGAATAAGTTCACGCCGATCAGGATGACGGAGGCCGAGAAGAAGGCGGAGGAGGCGGTGCGGAACGCGGCGCGCGGGAATCAGGTCTCCTTCTCGATCAACAACAACAACGGCAACGTCACGCGGAGCGCGGGCATGGGCGCGCCTCCGGGTGCACCGCCGCTCGAGCCGCTCACGGATTGGCCGGAGGTGAAGCCGCCGTTCCGTCGGGGTGAGGGCTCGGTGGTGGCGGCGCCCAACGGCGACCTGTGGGTGCGCCGTACGACTGCGGTGAACGAGCCGAAGGGCGCGTTGTGGGACGTAATCGGGACCGATGGCAAGGTGATGTTCCAGGTCCGTCTGCCGGACCGGGTGAACCTGGTCGGGTTCGGGAAGAACACGATCTACACGACGCTGGCGGATGAGGATGATCTGCTGACGCTGCGTCGGCACTCACTGGCCGAGGTCAAGCTGAAGGGTTGAGCCCGCAGGAGGGCGTGAGGCGGGGGGCGCCGGCGAAGCCGGCGCCCCCCGCGTCCGCTTCCGCGCCCTCGGATTAGAAGTGCGTGAAGGTGCCTTGACGCCTCCGGTGCAGTCGCCCATCTAGAGGCATGCGAATCTCCCGCCTCGCCGCTGTCCTGTCCGCTGTTGTACTCACCGCCTGCAACCGCACCCCCGCTGAGAAGCCCGGCGTCGTGCGCAGCGACTCGGCCGGGGTGAAGCTCATCACCTCGGGCGCCCCCGACACCACGCTGTCGTGGACCTTCGAGAAGATCGACGTCCTCCGCGACTCACTTGGCGAGCCGTGGCTGTTCTCGCGGATGTTGTTCCGCTGGTCGGTGCTCACAGACCGCGCGGGTCGCACGTACGTCATTACCCGCGACCCGTCGATCGTCCGTTTCGGGCGCGATGGAAAGTTCGAGCGCACGGTCGGCCGCGCAGGCAGCGGACCTGGGGAATACCGATTCCCCATCGCGATCGGCTCGATCTCCGATACGCTCTACGTGGTCGATGCCGCGAAGCAGGGGCTCGCCCGCTTCGCGCCGGACCTCTCGCCGACGACTGACAAACGGCTCGAAGGCGCACTCGCGGGCGCTCAGGCGATCGCCTTCCGTCAGGGAGGCGTCTGGTTTCGCCGCACCGAGTTCACCGACTCAGGGACCATCGTCTCGGCGTTCGCTGACACCCTCGGCGGGGCACCGCTGCGGCGGATCCGGATTCCGAACGGTCCGCCGGTGCAGTTCAACTGCATCGGAATCCCAGGTGGCCCACCGATCTTCGCCCCGCAGATCTCGCTCGCGGCCGCTACGGCGCGGATCCTCGTGAACGCGCAGCCGGAGTATGAACTCTGGCTCTACGAAGGCCCGCGCCCGATCGCGAGCGTGCGTCGCTCCCTGCCGCCCCGCGCGCCCACGGTCGATGATGTGCGTGCGCTCTATCCGGATGGCGGGATGCGCATGAGCTTTGGAGGGGCGAGGCCGGACTGCGTGGTGCCTGTGGACGAGATCATGGCCAAGCAGCCGCTCGCGGAGCAGTATCCGTTCGTCTTTGACGTCGCCCTGCTCTCCGACGGCACCATGTGGGCACTCCGGACACCCCACACGGTGAGCCCGGCCGTCGTAGACGTATTCGGCACTGACGGTGTCTATGTAGGTACCGTTCGCGGGCTGGGGCTCCCCTTGGGCCTCCATCCGAACGGCGAACTCCTGTTCCAGCAAGAGGACACCGCCAGCGGCGGTGTGGTCATCCAACGCACCAAGGTGACGCGACGGTAAGGCGTGCGTAGCCGTGGTTCGTCCCGTTGGGCAACCCTTCCTACTATTGAAAGGGACCAATGACTCGCGTTACCCGTCCCGCCAGCTGCCACTCGTTCCCGTTAGCTCCCTCGAGTTCCCACGACCCCGGCTGATGCTCTTGACCCGTCGACTCCTCCCCCTCGCGACGCTCGCAGGGGTGCTCGCCTTCGCCGCCGCATGTGACAAGACGGCGGCCGCCGGTGGTGATGGCGCTGCCGCCGATTCCACCGCCGCGGACACGGCGTCCACCGGTGGTTCGAGCTCCACGGTGAGCCTGCCCGTGGTCGCCGATGAAGCAATCGACGCCGACCTCGTGCTCACGGTGAACACCACGGGCCAGGTGCGCTCCGACGCCGAGGGCCGACTGCGCGCCGAGGTGGGCGGGCCGGTGGAGAAGGTGATGGTGCGGCCGGGCGATCGCGTGAAGAAGGGACAGGTGCTCGCGCAGCTCGACCTGCGGCAGTTCGATCTCGAAGTGGACGAAGCGCAGGTCGCCGTGGATGTGGCGATGCTCACGCACCAAGAGAACTATCGGCCGGACTCGATGGCGACCGGACAGTTGCCGCCGCAGGCACGCCTCGACGCGTCGGTGATCCGCTCGGGGCTGGCTGCGGCGCGCGTGCGACTCGATCGCGCGAAGCTCAATCGCGAGCGCGCGACGTTCGTCGCGCCGTTCGATGGTGTAGTCGATCGCGTGCTCATCGTGCCCGGCGACCGTATCTCGGCGGGCGCTGAAGTCACGACCATCGTTGATCTCGTGAATCTGCGGATCGAAGCCGCCGTCCTCGAGCATGACCTGCCGCTCATCAAGGTCGGCGGCGAGGCCGTGATCACGAGTGCGGCGATGGCCGGCAAGAGCTTCAGCGGCAAGGTGCAGGCGTTGCTGACGCTCGTCGACAGCACCACGCGCTCAGGGCGTGCGTTCGTCCGGGCGTCCGGGAACAGCGGGCTGCGCCCCGGCATGTACGCCGATGTGCGACTCGAAGCCCAGCGTCTACCCAATCGCCGGCTGGTGCCCACGCGCGCGATCATCGAACGCGACGGGCGTCCGCTGGTGTTCGTGATCAAGAACGGTCGCGCGCAGTGGACCTACATCCTGCCGGGGCGATCGAACGGCCGACAGACGGAAGTGCTGCCGGACTCGGTCTCGGGCATCATCCCGGTGAATCCTGGCGATCAGGTGATCGTCGAAGGGCACCTCACGCTGACGCACGATGCGCCGGTGCGCGTCGTCGCCAAGCGCGAAGCGGGTACCGGCGGGCAGGACTGATCCCGCCCATCGACCGAGTCCTCAAGTGTCGCTGACTTCATCCGCAGTCCGCCGTCCGGTCACGACGGTGGCCGCCGTGCTCGCCATCGTGCTGTTGGGCAGCGTGTCGCTGGCCAAGCTGCCGGTGACGCTGTTGCCCGACGTGACGCTGCCGGTGCTCACGATCCGCACGATCTACACCGGTGCGGCCGCCGAGGAAGTGTCGCGCTTCATCGCCGAACCCATCGAGACGGCGATCGCGGCGACGCCGGGCATCGTGGAACTGCGCTCGGTGAGTCGGAACGGCGAGGCAGTGACCACCGCGCGATTCGCGTGGGGCACCGACATGCCCACGACGTTGCTCACCGTGCGCGAGCGACTCGATCAAGCGCGCTCGCGCTTGCCCGAGGCGGCCGCACGTCCGACGGTGCTCACGAGTGATCCGGGTGAACGGCCCATCGCCGTCGTCGGACTCACTGGCCTCAACGACCTCCGGTTGCTCGGCCGCACAGCGCTCGACGTACACGCGCGTCGGCTCGAGCAGATCGGTGGTGTCTCCAGTGTCGCGGTGACCGGAGCGCCGGAAGACGAAGTGCGGATCGAGGTCGACCCCGAGAAGATGCGCTCGCTCGGTCTCTCGACGAACGACGTGGCGACTGCGGTGCAGGCGGCGAACGCCAACGGCGCCGGCGGCACGATCCGTCGCGGGCAGTTCCGGTTCTCGGTGCGCGCGATGACGGAGTTCCGTGCGCTCGACGAGATCGCGGACACGCCGATCGGGCCGGTGCGTGCGGGCTATCGCCTGCGCGACATCGCGACGATCACGTCGACGATGGCGGAGCCGCGGACGCTCACGCGTCTTGATGGTGGTGCGGCGGTGGGTCTGGTGGTCTACAAGGATGCCGGATCGAACACCGTCGCGGTGACGGCGCGCATGCGCGAGGTGATCGAACTCCTGCAGACCGAGTTCCCTGACATCCGCATGAAGGTGGTCGCGGCGCAGGCGGACTTCGTGGTGGATGCGTTGAGCAACCTCGGGCAGGAGATCGTGCTGGGTGGCGTGTTGTCGCTGCTGATGATCCTCGTGTTCCTGCGCGACTGGCGTTCGTCGTTGGCGATCGCGACGATCCTGCCGTTGTCGGTGATGATCGCGCTGGTGTTCCTGCAGTTGTTCGACGTGACGGTGAACGTGCTCTCGCTCGGCGGGCTCGCGCTCGGTGTGGGCTTGCTGGTGGGCAACGCGATCGTGGTGGCGGATGCGGCGGGGCGGCGGCGAGAGGAGACGGGGGATCAGTCGCCGGAGAACGCGATCATCGCGACGGATGAGGTGGCGGGGCCGCTGTTGGCGGGCACGTTGACGACGTTGTTGGTGTTCGGGCCGATCATTTTCGTGAAGGGGTTGGCGGCGGCGTTGTTCCGGGATTTGAGTTTGGCGGTGGTGATGTCGGTGGGAGGGTCGTTGGTGCTCGCTTTGACGTTGATGCCGGTGATGATTGTCGGGAGACGGCGGGGAGCTGCAACTGCTAACACAGGGGACACAGGGGACACTGGGGGAACGGAGGACGGAGGCATGCCTCATGACTCACGCCCT
>JADYYN010000143.1 GCA_020853635.1 Gemmatimonadaceae bacterium | reverse complement strand
CGCTGCAGTCGGAGATGGGACAGCTCCAGGAGCGCATCACCTCGACCAAGAACGGCTCGATTACGTCAGTGCAGGCCATCTACGTGCCCGCCGACGACTACACGGATCCGGCGCCGGCCACCACGTTCGCGCACCTCGACGCCACGACGAACCTGTCGCGCGACATCGCGTCGCTCGGCATCTATCCGGCAGTCGATCCGCTGGCCTCGAGCTCGCGCATTCTCGACCCGCGCATCATCGGCAACGAACACTACGAAGTGGCGCGCCAGGTGAAGCAGATCCTCCAGCGCTACAAGGACCTGCAGGACATCATCGCGATTCTCGGCATCGACGAACTCTCGGAAGAAGACAAGCTGGCCGTGTCGCGCGCCCGCAAGATCCAGAAGTTCCTGTCGCAGCCGTTCTTCGTGGCCTCGCAGTTCACGGGTCTGGCCGGCAAGTACGTCTCGATCGCCGACTCGATCAAGGGCTTCCGGGAAATCTGCGAGGGCAAGCACGACAGCGTGCCCGAGCAGGCGTTCTACCTCAAGGGCACCATCGAAGACGTGCTCGAGAGCGCCGCCAAGATGAAGCAGTAGCCATGGCCCTGCCGACGTCGATCACGCTCAACATCGTCACACCCGATCAGTCGTTCGCCCACGAGGTGGACGAGGTGTCGCTTCCGGGGTCGGAGGGCGACTTCGGCGTGCTGCCGGGCCACACACCGTTCTTCACGGCGCTCCGCACGGGCCAGATGTGGTACCGCAATGGCGCCGCGAAGCACTACCTCGCGGTGTCGGTAGGGTTCGTCGAAGTGCTGCCGGCCAAGGTCACGGTGATCGCGCAGGTGGCTGAACGCGCCGAAGATCTCGATCAGGCGCGCGCCGAAGCCGGGATGAAGCGCGCCGAAGAGATGATGGGCCCGACCGCGCACGAGATGGACTTCGAGCGCGCGCGTCTGGCGCTGCTCAAGACGCTCAAGCAACTGCAGGCCGAGTCACGACGCGGCATGTAACGGCCGTGGCACACTAGCCAGGCCAGATGTTCGCCAATCTCTTCTCGCTGCTGAAGTACCGCGGCCTCATCCAGACGCTGGTGGCGCGCGACCTGAAGGCGCGCTACCGCGGCTCGGTCCTCGGGTTCTTCTGGTCGTTCTTCAATCCGCTGCTCCTGATGGCGGTGTACACCTTCGTGTTCACCGTGATCATGCCGGGCGCGCACCCCGCCGACATCCAGCCGTACGGGCTCTTCTTCTTCTGCGGCATCCTGCCGTGGACGTGGTTCAGTTCGTCGCTCACCGAATCGGCCAACGTACTCATCTCGGGCGGCAACCTCATCAAGAAGGTGCTGTTCCCGGCCGAAGTCCTGCCGATCGTGTCGGTGCTGGCGAACCTCGCCCACTTCATGCTCGGCCTGCCGATTCTGGCGGCGCTCCTCATCTACTACCAGCGTCCGCTCGATCCGCTGGAACTGCTGTGGTTCCCGGTCATCATCGTCGTGCAGTTCTTCTTCACGACCGGGCTGGCGTTCGTGCTCGCGGCGCTCACCGTGCACTTCCGCGACATCAAGGACATCCTGGCCAACCTGCTCACCCTGTGGTTCTTCTCGACGCCGATCATCTACCCGATGCAGATGGCGCCCGAGAACTACCGCTGGGTGCTCAACCTGAACCCGATGACGCACCTGGCGATCTCGTACCAGGAGGTGCTCTTCCACGTCGGGCCGCACGGCCACTGGAAGTGGCTGCTGGCGCTCGGCGCCGGATCGATCGTGGTCTTCCTGGCCGGATACTTCGTGTTCGACCGCCTGCGCGACTCGTTCGCCGAGGAAGTGTAGGCCACGATGAAGAACGCGATTGATGCGGTCAATGTCACGAAGGTCTACCGGAAGTACGCCCGGAAGAAGCAGTTCGCCACGCTGAAGTCGGCGCTGCTCTCGGGCAGCCTCGTGAGCGAGCTCCAGCCCGACGAGACGTTCGAGGCGCTGCGCGGCGTGTCGTTCAGCGTGCCGAAAGGCTGCACCTACGGTGTCGTCGGCCGCAATGGCTCCGGCAAGAGCACGCTCCTCAAGTGTGTGGCCGGTATCACGCGGCCCACGACAGGCACCGTCACGGTGGATGGCCGCATTTCGGCCCTCATCGAACTCGGCGCCGGCTTCCATCCGGAAATATCTGGCCGCGAGAACGTCTTCATCAACGGCATCATGCTGGGGCTCTCGAAAAAGGAGATCCAGAAGCGCTTCGACGAGATCGTCGAGGTCGCCGAACTGAAGGACTTCATCGACGCGCCCGTGAAGACCTACTCGTCGGGCATGTACATGCGGCTCGGCTTCGCGGTGGCGATTCACGTCGACCCCGACGTGCTGCTCGTCGACGAAGTGTTGGCCGTGGGCGATCAGGGCTTCACGGTCAAGTGCCTCGACAAGTTCGCCGAGTTCCGCCGCAAGAACCGGACGATCCTGCTCGTGACACACTCGCTCGATCTGGTCGAGCAGTTCTGCGATCAGGCCCTGTGGCTCGATCGGGGCAAGACCCGCGG
>JADYYN010000142.1 GCA_020853635.1 Gemmatimonadaceae bacterium | reverse complement strand
GGGCGTCCTGCCAGCCGTCCTCCTCGGAATCGCGGGACAGAAGGGCTTGAGCGACGCGGTGCTCATCGATGGGCTCGCGACCGCCGGCCTTATCGGTGCGGTCGTCGCGCAACGCGCGTCGCTCTCCGGCGCCGAAGGCGGCTGCCAAGCGGAGACCGGGGCGGCGGCAGGCATGGCCGCCGGCGCCGCCACCGAGATGCTCGGAGGTTCGCCGAGCATGGTGGGCCACGCGGTCGCGCTCGCGCAGCAGGGCACGCTCGGATTGGTCTGCGATCCGCTGGGCGGCTTGGTCGAGCTGCCCTGTGTGTTTCGCAACGCGACCGGTGCGGCCATTGCGATGGCCGCGATTGAGATGGCCATGGCGGGCATCACCTTCGCCATCCCCGCCGACGAGGTCATCGACACCATGGGTGACATCGGACGCGAAATGGACGTGCGCTACCGGGAGACCGCCGGCGGCGGCCTCGCCGCCACCCCGACCGGGCGCCGGCTCGCAAAAGAACGGCTCGTCCAGATCCGACGGAGCTGAGCGGGGTATTGAACCGGACTGCGGCATCGTGGTGATGCCGAGGTGACGCGTCGGTCCGAGTTTCGCGCAATGTGAACGCCGTCTTCCCCACGCTCTCGCTCCGCATGGCCATGACGCTCCTGCGTACCATTCTGCGCGCTGCCGATGTGCTGCGGCCGGCGCTCGTCCACGCACTCGTGCTACCGCTCGTCGTCGCGCCGGCGATCGCTGCGGCGCAGGCCGGCACCGGCGCCGTGCGCGGTACGGTCCACGACTCACTGCGTACCGAGGCTCCGCTCGCCGGAGTCGACGTCGTACTGCTCGGCGCAAACCGGCGCGTGACGACCGATGCCGCTGGTCGCTTCGAGTTCACCGGCGTGCCGCTCGGCGCAGCGACCGTCGTCTTCGCTGCACCGTGGCTGGACTCGCTCGCGCTGCCGCCGCTGCAGGCGTCCGTCGACGTCCGGGAGTCCTCCGTCGCGTCGATGATGCTCGCGACACCGTCACGACGCGCGTACCAGTTGGCCGTCTGTGGGGTCGCGCTCGCGGACACCGAAGGCATCCTGATCGGTGAGCTCCGAAGCCCGGACGGCGAGGCGGTCGCCGGTGTGCCGGTCGGTGCCAAGTGGTACGAGACGCGAATCGGGACGGGGCAGTTCGAACGCGTGGTCCGTGCCTCGCTCGATTCCAGCAACGCTGCGGGCTTCTACTCGCTCTGCGGCGTCCCGACCGACGCGGAGGTCGCACTGGTGGCGGCGACCGACTCCATCGCGAGCGGAGAGATCGTGCTGGGACTGAACGGCGCGCCTGTCGCGCGGCGCGATCTCACCGTCGCACCGTCGGTGCTCACCGTGCGGGTGCGCGGGCGTCTCCTCGGCGCGGATTCCGCTGGGCTCGCCAACGCGATCGTGGCGCTCGCGGGGGACTCATCGCGCACCGCCCGCACCGACGCCGACGGTCGATTCTCTCTGCCTGCGGTACCGCGACGGTCGAGCCAACTCGTCGCCCGCGCGCTCGGGTTCGTGCCGACGCTCCTCGCGATCGATCCGGTCGGCGACGAGCTTGAGCTGGAGGACCTGGCCCTGCAGAAGGTCCCGTACGACCTCAGCACCGTCACCGTGACCGGCCAGGCGATGACGGCCAACCAACTCCAGTTCGATGTTCGCCGCGACCGCGGGATCGGGTTCTTCATCTCCGATTCGGTGCTGGCCAAGATCCCGATGGTGAACTCCACCGTCATCTCCTCGATGATCCCGCGGACCGCCATCCAGCAGACCCGACAAGGCCCGATGATCCAGCTTCGCCGCGGGAGCGGATTCTGTCGCCCGCGCTTCTTCATCGACGGCTACGACAACGGCAACATCTCGGCCGAAGAGGAGGGCAGCTTGATGGCCCGGGCGAAACGGGTCGAGGTATACACCGCGTCCAACGCGCCGCCGCAGTTCAACGACTTCGACGGGTGCGGCGTGATCGTGGTCTGGACCCGCTGATTTCTGCGCTCCCCCGACTGGCGTTCGGCCCGTCGGGGGTGAAACTTTCCGACACACCCCGCGCGTACGCGAAGGGGTCACCTCACCAACGGGTCCGTATGGTCACGCCGGAAAAGATCGAAGGGTTCCTCGGCAAGCTGGCCTCCGAGGGCGCATCCTATCAGGAAATCGAGCCCGGCCTCTGGGCGATCAATCCCGGCGGTGCCCTCGACATGACCGTCGTCGTCCATCATTCGCCGCCGGTCGTCGTCCTGCGCGTGAAGGTCATGAGCCTTCCGCCCAAGGCCGACGCGCTGTGCCGCCGGCTGCTTGAATTGAATGCCACCGATCTCCTGCATGGCTCCTACGGGATCCAGAACGGGGAGATCGTCCTGACCGAAGCGCTTGAGCTGGCGCACCTCGATTACGAGGAGTTCCAGGCGAGTTACGAAAGCATCACCCTGGCCCTCGCGGCGCATCTGCGCGAGCTGGCGACCTTCAAAGAGGCACGCTGACGATGGGCATCTTCGACCGGCTGGCCACGCTGCTCAAGTCCAACATCAATGACCTGATCTCCAAGGCGGAGAATCCGGAGAAGATGCTGGACCAGATCGTGACCGACATGCGCAATCAGCTCGCGAAGGCCAAGCAGCAGGTGGCCGCGGCGATCGCCGACGAGAAGCGTCTCAAGGACCAGGCAGAGGCTGAGTACAAGGCAGCCGCCGACTGGGAGAACAAGGCCATGCTCGCGGTGAAGGAAGGCCGCGACGATCTCGCCAAGCAGGCCCTCGTGCGTCAGGCCGAACACGAGGAGCACGGGCGCACGCTCGAGACCACGTGGCAGGCGCATCAGCTCGAGACCGAGAAGCTCAAGAACTCCCTGCGCGACCTCAACGACAAGATCGAAGAGGCCAAGCGCAAGAAGAACCTGCTGCTCGCGCGTCAGCGCCGGGCGCAGGCGCAGCAGAAGATCTCCGAGACGATGTCGTCGATGTCCGAGAAGTCGGCGTTCGAGGCCTTCGCGCGGATGGAAGAGAAGATCACGAGCAACGAGATCGACGAGGAGTTCTCGGGTGATCGGCTCGCGCATGACTTCAAGCGTCTCGAGAAGACCGCCGGCTCGGCCAATGCGGACCAGCAGCTGGCCGCGCTCAAGCAGAAGATGGGACTCCTCGGCTCCGGCCCGCCGACGTCGGCCAAGCGCCTTGGCGCCGGCGAGGAGACCGTCAATGCCGAAGTCGAGGATAAGGGAAAGCACTGAGTGCCCGAGTCTGACCCTCGCGGGGGCAATACCGCGTGAATGATCCCAACACCCGGCGCGTCTGGAGCCTGCCGGGCTTCACCGCGATCCTCGTCACCGTCCTCCTGCTCTGGCTCGCGGGGACGGTGGCGGATCTGCTGTTGCTGCTGTTCCTCGGGATCCTGCTCGCGGTCTATCTCTCCGCGGTCACCGATGTGCTCGTCTCGCGAACGCGGATGCCGCGCGGTGCGGCGTTCGCCTTGGCGCTGTTCGGGTCCTTGGCAGCGCTCATCGGCATCGGCACGTTGCTTGTCCCGCCCGTCGTCGAACAGACGCGGGAACTCGTCACCGTCCTCCCACGTGTGGTCGCGGAGTGGGAAGCGGGGCTCGAACGCATCCTCGCGACGATCCCAGGGATGCAGGACGTACTCGTCCCCGGTGAGCACCGCATCTTCGCGGTCGCGCTCGAAGAAGCGCAGAAGATCCTGGGCTCGCTCGTCCCGCGCCTCTTCGATACGCTCCATCTGGTGGTGAACCTCGTCGCCGTGCTCGTCATGGCGATTTATTTCGCGTTGCGGCCTGACCTGTATCGCGATCTCGCCATCGCGGTCACGCCGCCACGGCATCGTGACGCGGCGCACGAGGTCATCGCGGCCCTGAGCGAGACGCTGCGTGCGTGGACGATCGCGCAGCTCCTCGCGATGGTGACCCTCGCCGCACTGACTGCGTTCGGGCTGTGGTTGCTCGATGTCCCGTACTGGCTCGCGTTCGGCATCTTCACCGGTCTTGTGGCGGTGGTGCCGTTCTTCGGGACCTTCGTGTCGACGCTGTTGCCCGCGTTGTTCGTGCTCCCCGAGGTGGGTGGCGGCACCAAGGCGCTGCTGGTGATCCTGCTCGGCACCGTCATCCACGTGGCCGAGAATCAGCTCGTGGTGCCCCTACTGATGCACCGCAAGGTCGATCTGCCGCCCGTGCTGACCATCATGTCGGTGCTGATCTGCGGCAAGCTGCTCGGCCCATTCGGACTCCTGGTCGCGGTACCCACCCTCGCGGTGGTGATGGTGCTGATCCGTCGCATCCTGATCGCGCGCGTCTATCAGGATGCCGAGCGCTCCGGCGCGGTGGTGCTCCCCGTGCTGTCCCGTCGACAGCGCCGCAAACTCGAGGCGGCGGTGAAGGCGTCGCGGCCTCCGTCGGGTCCGGTGTAGCCGGCCGAGCTTTGTGCGAACTGCCTTCAACACAGAGGGCACAGAGGGCACAGAGAACTGCCGCTTCTTTCACCACAGGGACACAGGGAACACAGGGAGTACAGGGAGCAACAAGGCACACGTGATCACTCCGCGTCGCTTGTTGTTCTTGGCGATCAACTTCGCCAGCAGAGGCTGCAACGCTTCCCGTCGACAGTGTCCTCGCTGTCCCTAGCGTCCCATGTTCCCCCGCCCCTGTGTCCCCTGTGTCCCCTGTGTCCCCTGTGTCCCCGGTGTCCCCGGTGTTTGCAGTTGCAGTTCGCTGTGCCCTCTGTGCCCTCTGTGGTGAAGCCGTTCCCCTGACCCCCGCATCGCCGTCCGAGCAGAGAAACGCCGCTCGGCGCACCACGACGATGCCACACGCGCGCACGCCGGTCCGCATGTTCGCGCCATGCGATTCTCACCCGAAGTCCCCATCATCGAGTTCCTCGACGTGAGCCGTCGGTGGCGTGCGGGCATCCTCGGCGCCACACACGAATCCCTCGCGTTGGAGAACGTCTCCTTCCGTGTCGCCCCCGGGGAGATCATCGCGGTCACCGGTGCGCCCGGGGCCGGCAAGAGCACACTCCTGCTGCTGGCCGCCGGGCAAGCCGCGCCGACGAGCGGCAGCGTCCTATGGCGCGGCGCGACCGACCCTGCGGCGGTGCGCGCGCAGCTCATCGGTGCCCGACCGTGGGAGTACCACTTCCTCACGGTGCGGCAGGCCCTCGCCTTTCACGCCGACGTGCTCGCCCTCAAGGACGATGCACTCGCCGCGCCCACGCGCTTCGTGCCGCTCATGGCGCGCGTGGGGCTGCGCGGTCGATCCCGCGTCCGGCTTGGGCAACTCGACGCGATCGATCGCCTGCGCGTCGTGCTCGCACAGGCGCTGCTCGCCCGTCCGTCGCTGATCTGCTGCGAGGAACCCTTCGCGTTCTGCGGCCCCGAGGAACGGCGGCAGGGTGTGCGTTTGCTGCGCTCCATCGCCGCCGACGGCATCGCGCTGTTGCTCGCCACACGTGAATCGACCACGCTCGAAGCCTACGGACTCGCCGACCGCAGCTTCCCGCTCGAACGCGGCCGCCTGGGTCCGACCCGCCGCCCGATGCGCACGGTGCTCGAACTCGCCGTGCCGAGTCCCGAGGATGCCATGGCGCGACTCGCGAGCCGCCTTCCGAGCCTCGCAAGGCGGGGACGCCGGCTGCGTGTGCCGCTCTTCGGGCACTCGCCGGAAGCGATCCTGGCGCTCTGCCGTGATGCCGGAGTCCAGGTGCGGGCCTCCCGCGTCGCGGAGGAAGGCATCGGGCCCGAGCCGCAGTACCCCACCAGGTGACCCGCCATACCGTTGCTCACCGCGCTCCGTCCGGTAGCTTTCACATATGCCTGAGTTCCGCCTCTACAACACGCTCTCGCGCGCCGTCGAGCCCTTCGCACCGGCGGATGGCGAGACCGTGCGTCTCTATACCTGCGGTCCGACGGTCTACAACCCGGCGCACCTCGGCAACTTCCGCACGTTCCTGTTCGAGGATCTCATGCGGCGCGCGCTGCGTCTGCGCGGGTGGAAGGTCGAGCAGGTGATGAACCTCACCGACGTCGACGACAAGATCATCAAGCGCGCGACCGAGCAGGGGAAGACGATCATCGAAGTCACCGACCCCATCGTCACGATCTTCCACGAGGATCGGAAGTATCTGCGCATCGAGGACGCGGAGCATTATCCGCGGGCCACTGCGTACATCCCCGAGATGATCGCGCTGGTCGAGAAGTTGATCGCCAACGGTGTCGCGTATCAGGCCGAAGACGGTTCCGTGTATTTCGCGATCGGGAAGTTCCCGATGTACGGCCGGCTCTCGCGCCTTGATACGCGTGAGATCCAGTCCGGTGCGCGCGTCGCGCAGGACGACTACTCCAAGGAGAACGCGCAGGACTTCGCGCTGTGGAAGGCGGCGAAGCCCGAGGACGAGGCCTGCGGTGCGGCGTGGGATTCGCCGTGGGGCCGTGGCCGCCCCGGCTGGCATCTCGAGTGCTCGGCGATGGCGATGGCGATCCTTGGTGAGACGCTCGATCTGCACGCTGGTGGCATCGATCTCGTGTTCCCTCATCATGAGGACGAGATCGCGCAGAGCGAGGCCGCGACCGGCAAGCCGTTCGCGCGGTGCTGGTGCCACGGCGAGTTCCTGCTCACTGACGGCGCGAAGATGGCGAAGCGCGTAGGCAACGTGCAGAACGTCGCCGATCTGCGAGCGAACGGCGTGAGCGGCGCGGCCGTGCGCCACTTCGTGTTCTCGACGCACTACCGCAAGCAGCTCAACCTCGCGGGCGAGGCGCTCGAGGGGTCGATGGAGGCCGTGCGTCGCGTGGCCGATTTCGCCGAACGGTTGAAGGAGGCGAAGGGCGGCACGCGTGCGTTGGAGGATGCGGCGGACTTGCTGGAGAACCAGGTGCGCACGGCGCTGTTCGACGACCTGAACGCGCCGAACGCGATGGCGGCGCTGTTTGATTTCATCCGCGCGGCGAACAAAGAGCTCGACTCGGGCGGGAGTGACGCTGGCGCATTGCGTCGGGCACGCGAGGTTTTTGCGATGGTGGACGGCGTGTTCGAGTTGGTTCCCGACCGGCGGACCGCCGACGCCGCGTTCGCGGAGTGGGTGGAGCGGCAGTTGGAGGACCGGAAGGCCGCCCGTGCCCGCCGCGACTTCGCCGCGGCGGATGCGATTCGGAAGAGCTTGGAGGAGAAGGGGGTGGTGATCGAGGACACCGCAGCCGGGACGAAGTGGAAGGCCCGGTAGTCCTCTACCATCCCCCCTCCACCATCCGCCATCCAAGATTGTTGACCCCCCGCCCGAGCCCTGCTATCCTTCAAAGCTCGCGCCGGATATCGGTTTGCCGACGTAGCTCAGATGGTAGAGCACCCGATTTGTAATCGGGCGGTCGCGAGTTCGATCCTCGCCGTCGGCTCTTGAAGGTCAGCTGCCGTCGCGGTCGGGTTGGAATACGGTGGGGTACCCAAGTGGCCAACGGGAGCAGACTGTAAATCTGCCGGCTTATGCCTTCGAAGGTTCGAATCCTTCCCCCACCATTGAGGCAGATGTGAGAGGGGAGATGGGAGAGGGGAGTAGGGGCGGCGCGGGTGGGCCGTCGGAGTCATGCGGGAGTAGC
>JADYYN010000141.1 GCA_020853635.1 Gemmatimonadaceae bacterium | reverse complement strand
CCCCAGTCCCAATCGCCCATCTCGCGCATCGCCATCTCGCCGTACACGACGTCCGCCCCGAGGAAGCTGAAGCGTGGGCGCGGGTCGTCTTCCTGCACGCGCAGCAGCGAGCCGTACGCATTGTCGATCGCACGCTCACGCGCCGGGTGCCCGTCGCCGTAGAGCGACATGGTCGCTAAGGCCTGCGCGAACGTGTTGAGGAAACGGACCGGCTCACTCATTCGTGACTCCGGCTCGCGGCGGGCGCACCGAGATCGCGTCGCGGATCTCCTGGTCACTGCTTGCGGATGCCAACGCGATCGCCTCTTTCGCTTGTTTGTCGGTGCGCCAATGCGTCGCCAGACCTTCGAGCGCGGCCAGCATCACCGGCGACTTGTTCGCGAGGGTGGGACGCTTGAGCAGCTTGCTGGTCTTCACCACCTGCTGCGCCAACCACGCGGCGGTGTCCGGCGCGCGATAGCTCGCCAGCGCGCGCACACCCAACGCGCGCAGATCTTCATTGATGGTCGCGTCGTCCGCGCGCACGCGGAGCATCGTCGCCGCGTCGCGCGGACAGTTCGTCATCGCCGCGCCAAGGCCGAGGCGCAGCGTCGCTTCGTCCGCGTCGGCCAGCGCTCGCACGATCGCCAGTTCGCGCGTTTCCGGCGCACGCAGCTGCTGACGCAACGCTTCGCGACGCACGAGCGCGTCCGGATGTGTGAGCCACTGCGCCGCATCGTAGCCGCAGTTCCACTCCGGGTTCTTGCCGAGCAGCGCGAGCAGCGGACGCACCAGCGACCAGCGCAGACCCGGCAGACGGTCGAGGATCACCGGGCCCGCCTCGGGCCCCACGGCGTTCAGCAGGTCGAGGTAGCGCTCGTTGGCGCGATCATCCGTGGCTTCGTCCATCGCGTCGAGCAGTGGCTCCACGGCGCCCACGCCCATCTTGGGCACCATCTTCTGCAGCGCCGCCATCGGGAACGGATCAGTGGTGAGCATCTCGCGCAGCCGCGTCGGCGTGGCGATGTGCCGCCACATCACGTCGCGGATCCACGGTGCCTTCGCCGACTCCACCATCGCGATCACCGTCAGCAACTCACCCTTCGCCGCCAACGCATCCGCCGAGCGCCACATCTGGTCGCCGAGTGTCTCGATCTCGATCCCCATCTCGATCAAACGCTCTGGCTCGATCGGATACAGGTTGTCGATATTGGTGAAGCGCGTCGTGTTGCGCGCGAGCTTCTCCAGCGCGAGGCGATAGCCGTCGGGGTTCGGATCCTCGAGTTCCCAACCGGCGATGAGCTGCTGCACTTGGTCGCGAAGCGCACCGTCGGCCTGCGTGCGTACCTCGAGCGACGAGGAGTCGGTGTGCACGGCCATCTTGTTCAGCATACGCACCATCGAGTGCGAGATCGTCTGCCCCGACGTCTCGGCGGCCGCTTTCACGAGGTCGATCACCGCCTCGGCAGCCATGCCCTGTGCGGCATCAGCGACGAACTTCTTGCGCTGACGGAAGTCGCCGCCCATCTCGAGGATGCGCTTGCGTGCCTCGGTCGACAGCGAGCCCATGAGTTGGCTCACGCGCTTCTTGAGCGCCGCTTGCTCCTTGCCGCCTTTGGTCTTGATCTCCTCGGCGATCTGCAGGAGATAGCCGACGACCACCTGATCGTAGGCCGCGTCACGCTTGGTCTCTTCGATCGCCTTGGCGACCAGCTTGGGATCGGCGGACTCCGCGTCGTCCTCGGTCACGTTGCCGCCGAGCTGGTTCACCAGCGCCGCGCGCGCGAGACCGATCCACAGCTGTGCCGAACGATTGCCCGCACCCGTCGCGCGGATCTGGTCGTCGGCCTCTTCCTCGGTGAGGTTCGGGTTCTCCTCGATGAGCTGCAACTGCGCGAACGTCATCGGGAAGAGCCGGATATGCGCCCACTGCGCGAGCACTTCCGGACCTTCCATGCCCAGCGGCCGCGGGAGGCGGCCCGAATCGACGGCGGCGGTCGCGAGCATGTGGACGAGCTCGTCCTCGGTCACACCCTGCGAGAACTTCACCGCACCCAAGTGGTGGCGATGCAACCGCGCCGCGAGTTCGCGCAGCACGGGATTCTTCTCCTCGGTCGCCACACCTTCGATGATGAGCTGATTGCGCGCCACACCCAGCGACAGCGTCGTACGCTCTTTCAGCAGTGCCTCGAGCCGTCGCGACAACTCGGCCGAGGTGCCCTGGAGCAGCGGGTGACCGGGCGGATAGATGGCGTTCTTGTGCAACCCGATCGAGAACTCGATCAGGAAGTCCGCGAGTTCCTTGGATAGGGCCGCAGAATCGCCGGCCGTCGACAAACGCGCCATTGGCGCAATTATGTACGTGCGGGCCACCCGGGGCTATGGGGGAGGGGTGCACGTGACACCCGTTGGACGGCGGCCCCCCACGTCGCTATCTCTTCCGCGTGCCCCCCGCCCCAGCCGCCACGCCTCTGCCGCCCGCCCGCCGCGCGGCGCTTGCCGCCATCGCCCAAGCGGTGGTCCCGCACGCGTTCGATGACACGACGCGCGGCGCGCGGCTGCTCGCCCTTGTCGAAGCGCGCATCGCTGGGCTCGCTCCGCACAAGCGCCGCGAGCTGAGCGCCGCCGTCGCACTGGTCGGTTCGCGGCTGGCCTCGCTGTTCGCCGGCCTGCCGCCCAAACCGTTCGTGCAGCTCTCGGCGGAGCAGCAGGTCCGTGT